>DATCBX010000149.1:0-2671 GCA_036511635.1 Acidimicrobiales bacterium
CCCAGGGGATGGTCCGCCTCAACGGTTCAAAGATGTCCAAGTCCAAGGGCAACCTCGTCACTCCCGAGCAGTACTACCCAACGGTGGGCGCTGACGGTCAGCGACTCTTTCACCTCTTTGTTGGTCCACCAACCGACGATGTTGACTGGACCGCCCAAACCGAAGACATGCTCGACGGCGCTGCTCGATTTATCGACCGGTTGTACCGCCTGTGGAATCTCTACGACGTCAACTTTCACGACGACGTCACTGCGTCCGACGTTGAAGTGCGCCACGTCGTGCATCGCACGATCGATCGCGTGACGAAAGACTTCGATCGCTGGAGTTATAACACCGCGGTCGCGGCAAACATGGAGTTGTTGAACGCTGTCTCGAAGGCGGCGCGCAGCGACGGGGGCATCGAGCGCGGAACGCTTGACGAGGCACTCGACGTGCTCGTCAAGCTGCTTTCACCTATGACGCCCCACATCACGGCAGAACTGTGGGAACAGAAGTACCCGGGTCAGCCGAGTGTTCACCAGAGCGCGTGGCCGGTCGCTGATCCAGCCCTCGTCGCCGACGAGACCGTCACAATGGTGGTGCAAATCAACGGAAAAGTTAAAACTCGACTCGAGGTAGCGCCGACAATTAACGAAGATGACGCGACGACCGCGGCTCTTGGCGACCCGTCAATCATCGAAGCACTCGGCGGTGCGTCACCTTCGCGCGTGGTGTCACGTCCACCGCGCCTCGTCAACATCATTCTCTAATGGTTCCTTCAGCGTCGACGCCCGAGACGCAGATCACGATCGAACCTCCACAGTTCGACCGCCCGGAAGTCGAGATTCGAGCTTCAGCGAGGCGCAAGAAAACGGGCAACGCGCACTGGTCGGGCAGTCGCATTGTCGTGCAAATACCTGCTCGCATTCGCGGTCGTGATCGACGAGTCTTCGTCGATGAACTCGTAGAACGTCTCATGGCGCAGCGCCCTCAGAACGCCGCGGGCGACGGAGCGCTCGAAGAGCGAGCGCGTGTACTCGCCGAGCTCTATAACGACGCGGTCATGCCGGCGTCGGTTCGTTGGGTTAACAACCAACAGGCCAGGTGGGCTTCGTGCTCGCCGGGAACGCGTGAGATCAGAGTCTCGAGTCGACTGCGCCAGTGTCCTGAGTGGTTGATTGACGCGGTCCTCGTGCACGAACTCGCTCACCTCCAAGAGGCGGACCACTCCTTAGAGTTTTATGAGATTGCTAATCGTCACCCGCGCCAAGACGACAGTGCGTTATTTCTCGAAGGCTACGCCTTAGGACTCGGTCTTCGCATTGAGGACGGCGACGTCGACGGTTCGAGTAGCGAGCGAATGTAAAGAAGGCACCCCTGGCGTTAGCGTCGTGGGTATGCGATTTCTTATTAATTCAGTGAGAACGGTGACCCTCGCAGCACTGGTCGCGACGATGGGAACGGTGTTCGTTCCTGGTTCACTCATCTCAGCCGGAGCGTCGGGACTACCCGGGCCGTGCTCGACGAAAGAATCAGTAAAAATTGGTCCCAAAGTCTCGCCAGCCAGCCAGGAACTTGCGTTCACGCTGAAGTTGACCAACACGACGTCGAAATCGTGCACCGTCGAGAGTTATCCGACGCTGATGTTTACGACCTCGAAGTCTCAGCCTCTTGAATTCAAGTACTCACACACGGCTACAAATGACTATGCCATGACGAATAACAAGCCAACGGTCCTTGTTCTAAAGCCAGGTCATTCGGCCTTCGTGTTAATAGTGAAACCCTCGTGCGTGGGCCCCAATCAACTGCGCGCGACGAAGGTAGGCATAAGCGTGCCGTGGACCGATTCACGCACCGTGAAGCCGGGAACCATCTTTAGAACGGCGAAACTTTCGTCCACGATGTATCCCCAGATCTATACCTGCACAGGTCCAAACGCAAAGATCGACAACACGATTGCCTTCACGCCACTAGAACCATCGTTCAATAAGACGCTCTAGAGAGCCGAAACTTTGTTTGGAGCTTTGAGGTATCAACCCAGGGGGACTCGTCGCAGCGCTGACGTCGTAAGGATCTAGTTCGCTTCGCCGCGCAGAAACTTCTCGAGTTCCGCGGCGAGTTCATCGCCACTTGGTAACTCTTCGCCGAGCGACGTCCCTTCGGTCTGATCCGCGGCGGCTTCGAGCCGCTCAATCATTGATGAGTGCTCTGGATTATTGGTCACCAGTTCATCGACGCGCTGACGCGCTTCGTCGGCCGACGCGCGAAGGATCCCCGCGTCAAGCGTGAGACCCGAGATTCGAGCAAGTCCGTCGATGAGCGCTGCGGACGCTTGGGGGTAGGGCATCGCTGCCACGTAGTGCGGAACTCGGGCCCAGAGCGTCACGACGTCCATGTCCACTTCGGCGAAACCCAACTCGAGGGCTGTGCCAATGCCGGCCGGGACTTCGAGTTCACCGGTTACTGAGCCAACGATTGCGAGCAGGTGCGCGCTCGTGGCGGGCGCGGTGCCAATGACGCGCACGGGTCGGGTGTGAGGGGTAGGAGCCGGAAAGGCGCCAAGTCCCACGACGAGTCGAACGTCGAAACGTCCGGCGGCGTCAGTCACCACGTCGACGAAGTCGCTCCAATGAAAGTCGGGTTCTGGACCGACGAGAAAGATGATGTCCGCGCCGTCGCCGTCACGGCCGTA
>DATCBX010000150.1:0-2366 GCA_036511635.1 Acidimicrobiales bacterium
ACGAGCCATAGAACTCCAAAGCCCCAGCGAAGATACGTACGCGCACTTGTTTCATTTATGCCCTCCGGCGACAGATTGAAGTTCAAAATGTGACGCGTCAACACCACGATCACCATCAGGGTCATCGATATGAGCGTGATCCACAAGAGAGCCGTGAAAAGGAGGGAGTGACGGAACAGTGCTACGACAAGCTGGTTCGTCAGATCAATCGACTGTTGATTCATGCCCGGCACGAAGCAACTCCTTTATTGTTGTTCGTGGTTTACTTTAGGTCCTGAACACATGAACTTAAAACGCCGTTCACGAACGAAGCTGAACTTTCTGTTGAGTAAATCTTCGCTAGTTCCACGGCTTCGTCGAGCACGACTGGCGTGGGTGGAGGATCATCGAGCATTAATTCACCAAGCGCGAGCGTCATCACTAATCGATCAATGATGGCCAGTCGGTCTAATGGCCAGTCGAGCGAGTTTCTCTCAATGATCGATTCGATGTTTTCACGGTGATGCTCAGCGGACTTCAAAATGGTGACGGTGTAAGCGTCGGGCGCGACTGCCTGTTCCGCCAGAATTTCACTAAAAGTACGGTCCTTCGCACTTGCTTCGTACGCCAGCTCTAATGCTCGTTCGCGCGCGTGACGACGAAGCTGACCCAGTTCGCTCACCCTACGCTCGGGTCATGTACTCGCCGGTGCGCGTGTCAACTTTTATGACTTCGCCGGGACCGACAAACAGAGGCACTTGAACTACGTAGCCCGTTTCGAGCGTCGCGGGCTTGCGCGCGCCGGACACTCGGTCACCCTGCACGCCCGGCTCGGTCTCAGCAATCGCTAGTTCGACCGAAGCGGGCAGTTCGACGCCAATGATTTCATCGTTGTAGGAGATGAGCATGGCCTTGCCGGTCTCTTTCAAGAAGTTTGTCGTGTCGCCCAAACTCTTTGCTGACACGGGTACCTGGTCGAAGTTCGACTGATCCATAAAGATGTAGTCATCACCATCGCGGTAAAGGAACTGCGTGTCGCGTTTGTCGATGATGGCCTGCTCGAGGCGTTCGTCGGACCGGTAGGTCCGCTCGATTACCGCCCCAGAGCGCGCGTTGCGCAGTTTCGTGCGCACGAAGGCGCCGCCCTTGCCAGGCTTGACGTGTTGGAACTCCATGACGGTAAAGAGTCCCTCGTCGATCTTGAGGGTTATGCCATTTTTGATGTCAGAGGTAGAAATTGCGGCCATGGGCCAGAGTGCCTTTCGCGATTCGTGCGCAGCACAGTCTAGGCAACGAGAAGATGAGCCAGAACTACGACGTTTCGAGCGAGCGACGGACAGCTTCGAAGGCAAGGTCGTAACTGAGCGCGCCAAAGCCCGCGATCGAACCACTTACGGCGCCGGCGAGCGTGCTCACGTGGCGAAATGACTCACGAGCGGCCGGATTAGAGAGGTGTACTTCCACCTTGGGTCCTTCAAACGTCGCAAGAGCATCTGCTAACGCCCACGACGAGTGAGTCAGTGCTCCAGCGTTTAGAACGATCGCTACGCACGTGTCTCGCGCGTCTCTAATCGCCTCAATGAGGTCACCCTCGAAGTTCGACTGGAGGTGTCGCACGCTGAAACCGCCAGATTGTGCGAGATCACTGAAGCGCGCGACGTGCTGGTCCAACGTGATGGTGCCGTAGATCTCGGGACTACGAGTTCCTAATTGATCGAGATTTGGGCCCGACAACAGCAGTATTTCCCCACTCATAGTTCTCCTCGAAATCGTTTAAGGACGTTGCGGACAGTTGACGGATCGACACCGCTCACCAAAGCAAATCCATCGGGACCTGGCAGGACGAAACTCAGGTCGTGACGGGCTTTCTTATCATGGCTCATAGCTTCGAGTAGCTCCTCGATGTCGGCACCCTCGGGAAGGCGTCGTACGAGTTCTAGTTCACGCAGCACTGCGTCGTGATTGGCAATGTGCCCAACGTCAACGAGGCCGAGCTCGTGCGCGAGGCGAACCGCGAAGGCCAAACCAATAGACACGGCTTCGCCATGACGCAACGACTCAGGGTCGTCGCGAAGAGCAAGTTTTTCGAGGGCGTGTGCCAGCGTGTGACCGTAATTAAGGAGGACCCGCCTTCCTCCTTCGCGTTCGTCACCAGAGACCACCGACGCCTTTAAACGAATAGCTAGCTCCACCAAGTCCGCCATTGACGTTGCCGAGAGTTCCGTTGCGTTGCGACCTTCTAAGAGCCAACACTTGGCGATTTCACCGAGCCCGCTCCGTCGTTCGCGTTCGGGAAGCGTCGCGAGCACACTCGTGTCACAAAGAACCCCGAGCGGTTGGTAAAAAGCTCCAATCAGGTTTTTGCCCGCGGCGAGATTGACCCCGGT
>DATCBX010000151.1:0-2498 GCA_036511635.1 Acidimicrobiales bacterium
GTAGTTACGATCGGGGCTCTGCGTGATTACGAGGTCAGGCTTATGAATTCGAATAACGCGGGCGATCTCGCGACGAAGTGCCAAGTTGATTTCAACTTGACCATCGGGCCAGTGGAGAAAGGTAAGGCTCGTGACGCCAACCTCTTTAGCGGCGGCCGTCTGTTCCGCTTCGCGAATGGCGCTGCGCTCTTCGCGCGTGTGCGTCGATCCGTCACCGCCGGCGTCACCTGAGGTGACGAGACAGTAAGCAACGTCGACACCGTGATTCGTCAGGTAAGCAACCGTGCCAGCCGTACCAAAGTCCACGTCGTCCGGGTGAGCAACCACGACTAACGCTTTCTTCAACTTCTCGTTGTAGCGATAGACCGGCAGTGCCTTCTTGCTCACAGCGAAGAAGCTTCCAAGGTCGGATCCCAGTGAGCCAGATCCGTGAGGTGGGGGTTGTTCGAAAAGACTTCGACGATAGGACGCTTCAGATTTAGCCGGCGCATAATCACCTCGGCCTCAATTGCCTGATTCCAAAGAAGCAGTGAGACGACAACGCCCGTCGAACCAGCGCGCGCGGTACGTCCCGAACGGTGCAGGTAAGCCTTTTGATCTTCCGGCGGGTCGAAATGCATCACGCAGTCAACGCCGTCAATGTGCAGTCCTCGCGCCGCCACGTCGGTGGCGACCAACACGGGCAGCTTCTCCGCTTGAAAGTCGGCGAGTGCCTTTTCACGTTGGCTCTGGCGAAGGTCGCCGTGAATGGCGGCTGCTTCCACGCCCTCTTTTTGCAGTTGCTCAACGAGTCGGTCCGCGCCGCGCTTGGTGCGACAGAAGATGATCGTCTTATCAAATGATTTGCAGATCGTAGCGGCGACTTTGATGCGGTCCATCTGGTGGACCTGCAAAAAGTGGTGCACCATTCGTGACACGGTCTGGGTGTCACTTGCGACTTCGTGAAAGACGGGATCGGTGAGGTAACGCTTCACGAGTCGGTCAATCGCTCCGTCGAGCGTCGCGGAGAAGAGCAGTGTCTGGTGAGGATGGGTCGCGATGCGACGAAGTACCCACTCGACTTGGGGCATGAAGCCCATGTCGGCCATGCGGTCGGCTTCATCGAGAACGAGCACGTCCAGATTTTCAACATTCACTTCGCCGCGGTCACCAAGGTCGATCAGTCGTCCGGGCGTGGCGATGATGATGTCGCTGCCCTTGCGCAGTGATTTGATCTGGCGCTCCATGTCCGCGCCGCCGTAGACGGCACTCACGTGAAGTCCGAGGGCGGTGCCGAGGGGCTTTAGAACCTCGAAGACTTGCACGGCGAGTTCGCGCGTTGGCAACAGCACGAGTCCGCGTGGTCGCGCGGGCTGGCCGTCGACAATGGGAAAGGTGGGAGAGGCCGCGATGCGCTGAAGCATGGGAAGGCCGAATCCGAGCGTCTTGCCCGAACCGGTCTTGGCTTTGCCACAGACGTCGCGCCCCGCCAGCGCGTCGGCGATGGTCATAGCTTGAATGGGGAAGGCGGTCGTGATGCCCTGGGCACTGAGGACCGCGCAGAGCTCTGGCGAGACGCCTAACTCAACGAAGGTCTTATTGGTGGCGTACGAGTCTTCGCCTTTCGTGGCGGACTCAAGAATTTCACTACTCACTGGAACACGGGTCGTTTCTCGGCTGGACCCGTAACCGGCGTACGTAAGAGTGGGCCCGAGCTCTTTCTTCGAGCTCGCCTCTAGTCTACGTGGGATATTGACTCGTCAACCGACAAGGAGAACTCATGGCCCGACTCGAAGTAGGCACCAAAGCGCCACTCTTTACATTGAAGGACCAAAACGGTGACAAGGTCTCGCTGAAGGACTACGCGGGTCAACGCGTCGTCCTCTACTTCTATCCCGCCGACGACACGCCGGGCTGCACCAAAGAGGCCTGTCAGTTCAACGACGAGTTTGCCGCGTTTACGAAGTTGGGTGTCTTAGTGTTCGGTGTCTCGCCCGACGGTGCGCAGAAGCACGTGGCCTTTCGAAAACAATACGGGTTGAAGTTTCCACTACTGAGTGACCCCGAAAAAACTGTCATGGCCAAGTACGGGGCGTACGGAGAAAAGATGCTGTACGGCAAAAAGGTCACTGGCGTCATTCGCTCGACGTTCGTCATTGGTCCGAGCGGCTCGATCGAGCACACGTTCTACGGAGTACGCACCGACGGACACGCCGCGAGAGTGCTCGCGACCTTAACGAACTAGCGAGCGTTGTGTCGACGCACCGAACGAAGACGGTGCCAGAATCCAAATGCAAGAACGAGCACGATGACGATGATCATGGGCGTCTGTGCGGCGTGAAAGTCTTTCGAGACGCGGTGCCAGTTGGAACCGGCAGCGTCACCAAGAGCGCTTAAGAGTGACACCCAAGCGGCGGTCCCGATCAGTGTCAGCGTCACGAATCGTGCTCGATTCATTTCAGCGATGCCGGCCGGAAGAGAGATGAACGTACGTACGACGGGAAGGACTCGTCCAATTA
>DATCBX010000152.1:0-4082 GCA_036511635.1 Acidimicrobiales bacterium
CCGATCCCTCGATTGGCGCCTTCGGAGCAATTTGCGTAGCCGCCGTACTCCTTCTGAGGTTCAGTTCCTTCGCCGCGTTGACTCCAGCGCCCTTAGTCCTTGGCGGCTTGTGGTGCGCGTCGCGAACGTCGATGGTTGTTATTACTGATTCTCTCCCCTACGCCCGACCGACGGGAATCGTGAAGGACTTTCTTGGAGTCGAGGCGCGCTCACGACGCCAACGCATCACGATGATCGCTTCGATGTCTGCAGGTTTCGTGCTTTCGATTGCGTTGGTAGTCATCGGGAAAGGCACACGAGGTCTTGCTGCTCTTAGTGCTGAACTTGTCGCGATGGCCGCCGTCGCGATGCTCTCGTGGCGACGCGTAGGCGGCTTTACCGGCGACGTTCTTGGCGCGGCCGCGGTAGTGGGAGAGACAGTTGGTCTTTTAGTGTTGGCGTCGCGATGACGAATCGCCCGCACTTGCCTCGACCCCTTGGTGCCGCCGCCGGGATCTTCCTCGACCGTCTTCTTGGAGAGCCCACGAACTCTCTCCACCCTGTTGTCCACTTTGGTCGCGTGATGGATTCCTTCGAAAATAGCAACTACCGCGACGCGAAGGGCCCCGGCCTGTTGCACGCCACGACGGGTGCGGCGCTCGGTATTGGTACCGGACGGCTCATTAGATCAACGGCCATCGCTACCGGCTTGGCTGTTGGCGGACGCGCGTTACATCGCGCCGCGAACAACGTCGCTGAAGCTTTGGCGGCGGGCGACCTGGAGCGAGCTCGAGAACTGATGCCCTCGTTAGTTGGTCGAGACCCAAGCAATCTCGACGCCAATGAGATGGCGCGCGCCGTCGTCGAATCGGTCGCGGAGAACACCGTCGATGCCGTCGTTGCTCCGGTCCTCTGGGCGGCAGTAGCTGGCGCACCGGGCGCCTTTGGTTATCGTGCGGTGAACACAATGGACGCCATGGTTGGCCACCGGTCAGCCCGATACGAACACTACGGTTGGGCCGGCGCGCGCCTCGATGACGTCGCGAACTGGGTGCCGGCGCGCTGCACCGCGGTACTCGTAACACTCGTGCGTCCCAAGTCGGCGAACGACGTTCGCGTCGCGGTGACGACCCAAGCTCCACATCACCCGTCTCCGAACTCTGGCGTTGCTGAGGCGGCCTTCGCCGCGGCGCTGGGTATTCAACTAGGTGGACGGAGTCAGTACGGAGATCGCGTCGAGGAACGTCCCGCGCTAGGACACGGTCGACGTGTCCAACCAAGCGACATTGGCGAAGCGGTTCGTTTAAGTCGCGACGTGACAACCGCGCTGTGTGTGCTGCTGAGTTTGATTGGCGTTCGACAGTGGTGGAAGCGTCGATGAGTACGGTTCCACCTCCCGGCGCGCACGGTGGTGACGGGGCCCGCGTAGCCCGCGCTCTTGGACTCGACCCCAGAGACGTCCTCGATCTCTCTCAGTCCCTCAACCCGGTTGCTCTCGACCCACGACCCGTCGTCGCGGCTCATCTCGACGCGCTTGGTCGCTACCCGGATCCGAGCGAAGCCCACGAAGCACTTGCTGCAGCAATGTCCGTTAATCCCGATCGACTGCTACTAACGAACGGCGGTGCCGAGGCGATCACGCTCGTCGCCAACGAGCTCGGCGGGACCGTGAGCGAACCCGAATTCTCGCTTCATCCGAGGGGTACGGGACCGAAATGGCGATCAAATCCCCACAGTCCGAGTGGCCTGTTGGCTGAAGCAAGTGAGCGCGCTGACGTGTGGGACGAAGCGTTCTTCCCCTTAGCCACCGGCCAGTGGAGTCGAGGTGACGACGACGCGGTGGTCGTCGGGTCGCTGACGAAAATTCTGGCTTGTCCGGGACTGCGCATTGGTTACGTACTCGCCGATCCCGACTTCATCGAGACGTGTCGACGTAAACAACCAATGTGGTCATTAAACGGCTTGGCGGCTTCGGTACTGCCCGACCTCCTGGCACCGCTCAACATTGTCAACGACTGCGTCGCGATTGCGGCGTTACGAGAGAGGTTGCGCTCGCTACTGCGTCGACACGGTTTGGAGGCGTTGGCCTCAGACGCCAACTGGTTGCTCGTCAAGCAACGAGGACTGCGCGACGCGTTAGCGCGCACAGGCGTCGTCGTTCGCGACTGTTCAAGTTTTGGACTCCTTGACACGTCGCGAATCGCCGTGCCGAACGGGGCCGGGCTCACTCGACTCGAAGAAGCGCTGCAGACGTTGGAACGTTGGATAGAAGACTCCTCGCGTGACGAGACGTCAACTATCGAAACTGTACGTAGTGAGGAAAGGACCCGACAATGACCAAAGAAGATTTCGACACGCTGACGCGATCAATTCTTTCGCCAAGTAATGAAGCCGCAGAAGAGGCACGCCAACTTCAAGATCGACTGACCAAGCCCCCAGGATCACTTGGCCACCTCGAGTCGCTTGGGGTCCAACTCAGCGCCATCGCGAGAATGTGTCCTCCGCCAATTCCAGTGCCAGTGACGATTTGTGTCTTCGCCGGCGACCACGGCGTCCTCGACGCGGGCGTGTCGCCATGGCCAAAAGAAGTCACTGCGCAGATGGTGGCAAATTTCTGCGCCGGAGGAGCTGCAATCAACGTGTTGGCTCGTCACGTGGACGCGAGTGTCGTTGTCGTGGACGTCGGCGTGTCGACACCAATTCCTGGCGACACCGCCAATCTGGTCCAGCGTAACGTTGCCCGCGGCACCGCCAACCTCGCCGTGGAACCCGCGATGACAACGGAGCAAGTACTCAGGGCGTTGAGCGTAGGTGTAGAGATCGCGAACGACGTCATTGATCAAGGCGCCCGAATGATCGTTACGGGCGACATGGGCATTGGTAACACCACACCGTCGGCGGCGCTTATCGCGGCGCTCACAGTGACGAGTCCCCAGTTGGTAACCGGACGTGGAACGGGCATCGATGATGAGACGCTGAAGGTGAAAACAACAGTGATCGAAACAGCACTGAAGCGCTTGGCTCCTGACGCTTCACCTCTTGTCATTCTCAGTGAGATTGGTGGGTTAGAGATCGCGGCACTGGCGGGATTCATCATTGGCGGAGCGGCGCGAGGAGTCCCTATCGTGATCGACGGCGTCATCTCCGTGGCCGCGGCCCTCGTGGCCACCGCGTTCGCACCCGTGGCTCGCGGCTACCTCATTGCAGGTCATCGATCGAGTGAGCCTGGCGCTACGGTCGGTCTCGCCCATCTCGGACTTACGCCCGTTCTCGATCTATCGCTTCGACTCGGCGAAGGAAGCGGTGGCGCCTTGGCTGTGCCTATTGTCCAAGCATCAGCCAAGGTCATGCGCGAAATGGCCACGTTCGACTCCGCTGGCGTGAGTGAAATTGAGGGTTCGTCTTGATCTTGAGCTCGCTCGAAACTCGCCACTTGGGCTTCGTTCCCGAGAACGCTTCACACGGCAAGGTATGGCGTCAGGCGCCGTTCTGGTTCCTTGGCAACTTCCAACCGTTCACGGTCGCGATTGCGTTCTTTGGACCCGTTGTTGGTCTAAGCGGTCTGTGGACCTCGGTAGCTGGGGTCACGGGCATTTTGTTCGGCGCGATGTTCATGGCTGCGCACGCCGCGCAAGGACCCGCCCTTGGCTTACCTCAGATGATTCAATCGCGCGCGCAATTTGGCTATCGCGGTGTCATCGTTCCCCTCGTCGCGACGACGTTGACCTTTGTGGGTTTCAACGTGGTCACTGTCGTGATCATCAAAGAGGGACTCCTTGGCATCTTTGGTTGGAACGTGACAGGAGTTGCGGTCGTTGTGAGTATCGTCGCGGCCTTGCTCGCGATTTACGGTCACGACATGATTCACACGATCGTCCTTTGGCTCTTCTGGGCGTCGTTGCCGTTGTGGACTCTCTTAACGATCGGCATCATGACCGGACATGCCGCCGGTCATGGACCGCCGGTCGGTAACTTCAACGCGGCGGGGTTTTTCGCGATGTTCTCCGTCGCCGCGTCGTACAACATCACCTACGCGCCCTGCGTCTCTGACTACTCGCGCTACCTATCGCGCGACACTTCGAGAAGGAGCATCACGACGGCGG
>DATCBX010000153.1:0-2372 GCA_036511635.1 Acidimicrobiales bacterium
TCATCATGACCTTTCACACCTTGGAGAGAGTCAAAGCTGACACCTTCGAAGCCGAGTCGGACGATCGTGCCTTTCAAGAAGCGGCGATTGTCGCCTGCGCCGACGCAGTGCTCGCGAGTTGTGACGTCGAAGCGGCGCAGTTCATCCATCACTACAACGCTGATCCCTCGCGCGTGCACGTGGTGCCCCTCGGTGTCGAGCACGCGTTCTTCTCCCCGGGCTATCGCCCACAGGCTCGACGAGCGCTGGGTCTCGATGAGGACGCGACGATGTTGTTGTTTGTTGGCCGTCTCCAAGAACTGAAGGGCGCGGACTTAGCGCTCGAAACCCTGATCGAACTTCGCCGTCGTGGGCGTCACGCCACACTCGCCATCGTGGGCGGTCCCTCGGGCCCGGACGGGAAGGCCACGCTCGAGCAACTCCACCGTCGCGTCGCCGAGGCGGGCGTCATTGATCAAGTGACGTTCGTCGCCCCGCAGTCGCATCAACTGCTGTCGTCGTGGATGCGCGCGGCGGACGTCACGTTGGTTCCCTCGCGCACCGAGAGTTTTGGTTTGGTCGCGCTGGAGTCATCGGCCTGTGGCACGCCGGTCGTGGCGAGTGACGTGGGTGGCCTCACGACGCTCATTGAATCGGGTGTTACTGGTTATTTGGTGAGCGAGCGCAACGCGTCGCACTGGGCTGACGTCGTAGAGCGCGCACTGAACCCCGAGAGCGTGACCGCCATGTCGAACGCCGCGGTTCTTCGCGCTCGGCGCTACACCTGGCGCGCAGCGGCACAGTCGCTCGCGGCGTTGATCGATCAACTCGCCTCCGAGAGTCTCGTTCGCTGCTAAGTGACCCGCGCACCTCTCGGCGACGCTGACGCGGCCACGACCCTCAATGAAACACTGAAGCGATGGGCCGAACTCTGGCACGAGAGTTCTTTCGTGGGTGCGATCGAACATCAAGAACTGCCGGACGACAAGGGTCACTTTCACTGGTTAATTCGCCTGAAAGGTGACGAGAAAGACGTCATCACGCTGTGGCTCTCTCTGCGCCAACGCACCGTCCACGTCGAGACGGAGTTGATGCCCGCGCCTGAAGAACAGCGCGAAGAGCTCTACCGGTACTTGCTCGTCAAGAACCACGAACTGCGCGAGCTTCACCTCGCCATTGGTCCAGAAGAGGGCATCTACCTCGTCACCCAGGTACCAATACAAGAGCTCACTGTCGAGCGACTCGATGAACTCGTGGGCGCGACGGTGACGTACGTCGACGAGATCTTTCCCACGGCGATGTCGATGGGTTATCGCTCGGTCTACCGGCGAAGGAAGAGAAGCTAAGCACCCTGTAGCGTTGGAGCGTGGCTTTCAAACTCATCATCATCGGCGGCGGAAAAATGGGATCGGCCCTGGCCGCGGGGCTTCTCAGCGCTGAGTGGTGCCCTGCGAGCGACCTCGCCATTGTTGAGAGCTCAGCTGACGCGCGCCAAGACTTGGAACGGCGTTTCGTCGGCGTTACGATTCTCGCCTCAACGGAACTTGCTGAAGTGGACGCCTCGACGGGCGTCGTGTTGTGCGTGAAGCCCGATCACGCCGAAAGCGCGGCGCGCGTCGCTGGCGCGACGGGTGTGACGAAGTTACTTTCGGTGGTGGCGGGCCTTTCGACCGCGCGCATCGAAGCCGTCTTCCCCGGTCCGGTCGCCGTCATTCGCTCGATGCCCAACACGCCAGTCCTGGTTCGAAAAGGGGTGAGCGCCATTGCTGGCGGCGCGCACGTCACGGCCGACGACCTCGATTGGGCAGAGTCAATTCTTGGGGCCGTGGGCACAGTAGTGCGGGTGACCGAGCGCAATATCGACGCCGTGACAGGGTTGTCGGGTCCGATGCCGGCGTATCTCTACATGGTCATCGAAGCGTTGATCGAGGCGGGCGTGCACCAGGGACTTTCACGCGACGTCTCGCGCCAGCTCGTCGTCGACACTTTTGAAGGATCCGCGGCACTCCTCAAGGAAACCGGGGAGTCGCCCGAAGAACTCCGCGCTCAAGTGACCTCGCCCGGTGGTACGACAGCCGCTGGACTTAGAGTGCTGGAAAATCGCGCCGTACGCGCAGCTTTTCTCGACGCCGTGGCTGCCGCGGCCGAGCGAAGCCGCCAATTAGGCCGCTAAGTAACCGGCGATAACGTAGAGCCATGGCGACGCCGCGTCTTCGATCGAAGAAGCTCTCCGAACCCACCATCGCGCGACTACCCGTCTATCAGCGGATCGCCGAAGGTTGGTCCCAGCGCGGCGAGGTAAAAATCGACTCACAACAAATCGGTGACCTCGCGGGCGTCACCGCGACGACCGTTCGACGTGACTTGGCCGGACTCGGCTCCTTTGGCACCAG
>DATCBX010000154.1:0-3120 GCA_036511635.1 Acidimicrobiales bacterium
ATTAGAGACGCGGGGTTTGAGCTGTTGTGGAGCGACGAAGGACCAGCGAAGGGTCCAAAGCCGTGGAGTTACTTCAGTGCTGGCGTTGCCATCAAGGTATGAACGTCGTCAGATAGCTAACTCCATTGGTCATTATGGGGCGACGCTTGCGGCGAAGAGAAGGTGCGTACCGCCGTCGAGCGCACCCGGCTCCTGACAGGCGCGCACCTCGTGCTCAAGAAAGTTCTTCCAGCGAACAGGGTCTTTTTCAAGTTCGCTCAAAGCCTCGGCGTCGCCAAGTGAGGCCCAGTTACTCGCACTCATCGCAAGAACCTGGCCGCCGCACGAGGCAACGAGTCGCCTGATATCGCTCGAGCGGTACATCTGGCACACGTGTTTCGTACCGAAGTACCGAAGGTCGCCGGTAGTGAGGACTTGATTGTTCGCCTCCTCTCCGGCGACCTTGGTGTCTTCGATCGCGCCTGGAAGAAAATAGCGCCACGATCCCAAGAGCGACATAACCGACGCTACGACCACGCCACCAGGTTTAGTAATTCGGAAAAGTCCGGCGAGTGCTTCGGCGTCGTGTTCGAACGCGTAGGAGAGCGGTCCACCGAACGCGACGACCGCGTCGAAGGTGGCGTCCTCGTATCGCGACGTGTCGCAAATGTCGAGTAGTTCTCTCGACACGACGGAGTTCTCGGCGTCCGTTCCCGCGACATGCTGTTCATGCAGATTCAGTTGTACTGGAGAAAAATCGGTGACGACTACATGAGCGCCCAACGCTGCCAATTCGAGCGTGAAGCGTCCGGGACCCGCGCCGATTTCGAGGACGTTCTGACCAGGCTTTATGAACCGTCCGAGAAATCGGCGATGAACCTCGAAGCTGACACGCCCGCTTAGCGTTGCCTCAAGACGGTCCCACTCGTCGTCGCCCAATTGGTCGTAGTAGTCGCGCATGTACTCGCGGTCCTTGGTGGACATTAATGAATCGTAACTGGGATGACGTGAGTTCGTCGAGATAGGCGACGCCTTCATTTGGCGTACGACGTCGGCGCCCACGGTTGACTATCGAGCCTCAGAAAAGAAGCGTCGGTGTTTACTGATTGAGTCTTAGGGGAAGCGTGGCGTTGGCGCAGATTCGTCGCGCAGGTTTGACGGGACGGCAAATCCAGCCTCGGCTCCAGCGACAACGATTGCCACCACTTGGTGCGCGAACTCTTCGGTTAAGGGAAGGTGTCCTTGCAACAATCGGTGATACGCGGGTCCGTAGAAAAGGTCCATTAGTACATCGACGTCGGAGTCTTTGGGAATTTCGCCGCGAGCAATGGCACGATCGATCGTGTAACGATGTTGATTACGGATTTTTGCGATGACGTCGTCACGCCACGCAATCGCGAGGTCGGGATCGAACTGGGCTTCAGCGATGAGACCAACGAGGGACCGACCAGTTGGCGTTTCTTTTACGGTGTGTATCCACGCACAAAGTGAGGCATTCATGTCGCCGGCCAGAGATCCGGTGTCAACAGGGGGCTGCGCCGAGAGAAACTCGGTGACGAAGGCTTCCAATGCCAACGTGCCCTTCGAGGGCCAGCGTCGATAGATCGAGGCCTTACCGACCCCAGCACGGGCCGCGACGTCTTCAATCGTTAAGGCCCGAAGTCCCTGTTCAGCCAGCAGACTCGCCGCGGCCTTAAGGATGGCCTGCTCTACTTCCTCGCTACGAGGACGTCCCTTTTTGACGGGATTGACGGGAGCTTCCGATGTCACGTTGCTTATTCTACTCCTTATAATACGATACGTAGCGTTTCGTAAAGAACGAAAGGGCTGTGAGAATCCTATGGTCAACAACAAAGCGATACATGGATATGGGCCTACGCAGCTCAGCGAAGAAGCTTTCGACACACGAGCCAATGACCACTGTGCGTCAGCGCGCGCTGCGGTCGACGTCGCGGAAGTACTCGGGGCATGGCTGTCGCTTCGAGGAATATTGTTCGCGCCGAGCGACCAACTACACGACCGCCAACCTTTTGCGGTTCAAGAAATTTCTGCACAATCTATGGCCGCGATGGCGACGCCTGAAGTCCGTGTCAATCCTTGGGGAACTGCCGACTGTCTGACGAGCGCGCCTCAACGAAGGAATTCAGGTGTTGAAGGAAACTGATTCACCGATCACCGTGGCGTTTCTTGGCGGAGGACGAACTGGCGCGCCGTTGGCTGCTCGACTGATCAAGGCCGGTTTTGAAGTACGGGTATGGCATCGCAACACGTCGCTCATGAACCCCCTTGTCGACGTTGGAGCAATCGCGTCGCGGTCGCCCGCGCGGGCCGCGCAGAATGCAGACGTTGTCGTGACGCTTTTGCCCGACGGCTTAACAACGCAGTTCGTCATGACCGGCGACGAGGGCGCGCTCACGACACTTCGGAGCGGCGCAGTGTGGTTTCAGATGAGCAGCCTCGGTGTTGAATGGGTCTCTCAACTAAGTGAGTTGGTTTTGCCCAGTGGTGTTGTCTTTGTCGACGCTCCGGTCACTGGCAGCGTTGGTCTCGCCGAAGCTGGAACGCTGCTGGTGCTTGTCGGTGGTCCCGATGATGTTCGAGACCGAGTGGCACCAATTCTTGAAGCGATGAGTCGCAACACAATCTGGCTGGGTGATCAAGGAGCGGGTAGCAAGGCAAAACACGCCATTGACAAATGGTTTGACGCTCTCGTGAACTCCTTCGCTGAGACGATGCGTTTTAGCAAAGACATCGGACTTGATCCCCAACTTATTGTTGGTCTCCTTGACGATACGCCGATAGGTTCTCCTGACCCGGTCGCCAAGGCGCGACAGATTTTGACCGGTGAGTTTGGGGCAGAAAGTGCACCTGAGTACGCGTCCGATTTCCCCGGATTGGAGTCTCTCACTAATCGCCAGTGGGACGTTTTACGTCGCTTGTCTCGTGGTCAGCGCGTGCCAATGATTGCCGCTGAACTCTTCATCAGCCAGAGCACCGTCCGCAGTTACTTGAGCGAGATTTTCAAAAAATTGAATGTCCACTCTCAAACAGAGTTACTGGCGCTCTTGATGAGACCGGAATCTCCGACATCGAAAGTGGACGATTCACCTTCTATCTGATTGGCACGTTTCACAACTGTGT
>DATCBX010000155.1:0-23569 GCA_036511635.1 Acidimicrobiales bacterium
TATAACCCCTAGCATTTGCCTGTGAGCCCAGCCTTTGACCCCACTGAGATGATTCATCGATTCCAAGAACGCGCCGACGCCGTGAAACGTCGAAGCGTTCCTCCTGTGGAAGGACCCGAGCGTCTTCTCTTCATCGAAGCCGCAAACTTAGACTTCCAAGACTTCGCGATGCTCGGCGACGCAACGGCCACCATTGAGGACGGCTTCTTGCGCCTAGAGATCGATCTTCGTCCGCCGTCTAACTAAGGCGTCGAAGCGCTAGCGATTCTTGCGGTCGCTTCAGAAAGATCACTCGCGCCTCTCACCAATGATGCAATCGCTTTCGCGCGCGCCGTGATACTCGACGACGCGTTGTAACACTCGTTCGCGCCCGCGCCAAGGTTCGTGTAGGCATTGGAAAGCAACGTCGAGGCTCGGTTGTCGGGCGTCGGAAGCGACGCGTTCGCCGACTCGGTATCCACCAGCAACACACCACACACCGTGTGAAGACCAGCGTCCGACGTCGACGGCTTCCTCAGCGCGTTCGCCGCGTGCTGAGCGTCCGAGAAGACTATTTTCGAACTGGAGAGATAGCCACTCTGGGCAATCCATGACGTCATAGCTTTAGCTCCACTCACCGAACCACAGGCGCTCAAAAGCAATCCGGCAACCAAAACCACGCCGAGGGTGCGAATCACTCGGCAACCACAAGATGAAGCTGGCGCTTACCTCGTCGAACAACTAAGTACTTCCCGTGCAAGGCGTTCTTCAGATAAACGCGTGACGCGGGCTCGAGACGGACGTTATTGACCGACACGCCGCCCTGTTCGAGAAAGCGTCGGGCTTCGCCGTTGGATTTAGCCAAATCGCAACGAACGAGAAGCTCGATGGGATCGATGCCAGCTGACAGTTCCTCGCGAGACCACGACGACGACGGCGCGTCAGCTACAACCTCGAGCAGCGTCGCTTCGTCGAGCTCGGCGATTTCCTCCGAGAACAACGCCTCACCGGCCCGATCTGCCTTTGCTGCCGCGTCGCTTCCGTGGACCATGGTGACGACTTCATTAGCGAGCGCGCGTTGGGCCCGTCGCTCCTGGGGCGCGGTCTTCGTGGCTTCATCAAGAGCGAGGATCGTCTCGTGATTGAGAAACGTGAGAGAACGCAACAGCGAGGGCGTTGTCTCATCGTCGCTGTTGAGCAGGAACTGATGGAGCGCAAAGGGTGACGTTCGCTCTGCGTCCAGCCAGACGTTCTCGTTGCCCCCTTCGGACTTGCCAAACTTGCTGCCGTCGGCGCGAAGCAAGAGCGGCGTCGTAAGTCCCGCCGCTTGGTTGCCAGAGACTTTGCGAATCAGTTCGGCACCCATGGTGATATTGCCCCACTGGTCCGACCCGCCCAACTGCAGAGTGCAGCCGTGGTCGAGATTGAGGCGCAAGAAGTCGTAGGCCTGGAGCAACATGTAGGAAAACTCAGTGAATGAGAGACCAACGTCGTCGCGGTCCAAACGACTCTTAACTGACTCTTTTGCAATCATCTGATTTACCGTGAAGTGTTTGCCCACGTCGCGCAAAAAATCAGTGAGCGTGACGGTGGTGAGCCAGTCAGCGTTATTCAACAACTTCGCCTGCGCTTTGCCGGCGCTGGGTGAGAAGTCCAAGAATCGTTCCATTTGACCGCGGATACCCGCCACGTTGGCCTCGAGCATCTCGCGAGACAGCAACGGTCGCTCCACGTCTTTAAAACTTGGATCACCAATGAGTCCCGTTCCTCCGCCTGCTAGGGCTATGGGGCAGTTTCCGGCAAGTTGGAGTCGACGCAGGTGGCACAGTTGGAGCAGATTCCCAAGGTGCAACGACGGGGCCGTGGGGTCGAAACCGATATAAGCCGTGACGGTGCCCGCGTTGAGACGATCGAAGATTCCCTCGTCAGTCGTCTGGTGGATTAGCCCGCGAAAGCGCCAGTCGTCGTGAAGATTCATGAAAACAGTCTACGAGACCCGTTTGTTACTAAAAGGAGCTGGTCGCCGGGAGATGTACTTGAAGCCACAGCACGAATGAGTGCCACAACCCGCTGACTTCGCTCACCCCTATGGCAATCAGCAACACGCCGCCCACGATGCCGATGACGTTCGCGTGACGTCGAAGCCACGTCGAGGCAGTAGCCATCCACTCTGTGGCGAGCGCCGCCACGATGAAGGGAATTCCAAGGCCGAGACAGTAGAAGAACGCGAGAATCGAACCGTGCAAGGCGCTCGCGTTTGAAGACGCGGCGGCGAGGGTGAGTATGGCGCCGAGGGTGGGGCCAGTGCACGGCGTCCACGCGAGACCAAAAGTGAAGCCCAACGCCGCCGCGCCCAAAATCGAGACCCGAGGGAGGCGATGTATCCGTCGCTCACGCTGGAGCCATGAAGAGGGCCACCACCCGGCGAAGAAGAGACCCAGCGCGATCGTTACTATCCCAAAGATCACCTCCAAAGGTCGTTGGTGATTGTTGAGCTCTTTTCCAAGTCCCCCAAAGAGTGCGCCAAAGCTCACAAAAACGAAAGCAAAGCCAGCGACAAACGCCAGCGAACCAACGAATGCTCGTCCGCGGCCCGAACGTCCTTCTAGTCGACCCGTCGCGCCAGTAAGGAACGCAACGTAGCCCGGCACCAAAGGTAAGACGCACGGTGAGAGAAAGGAAACCAAGCCCGCCGCAATGGCGAGGGGAATCGCCGCCAGAAGCGACGCAGGCAACGCTGCGATCACGTAGCACTCCCCGAGAGAAGCTTTGAGACCTCAGTGTTCCACCTTTCATGGACCCGTACGTTCTCTTCGCGCGAAGGTACTTTTGCCACTATCACGCTGAGTCCCGGTGTGACTAAGCCCGATTGAAGGGCCCGATCGAGTTCTTCGTGCGTTCTCACCGTGCAAGCCGCGTGGCCAAAGGCCTTAGCGACGGCTTCAAGGTCGTGGGGTCGCGGCGTGCCAAAGAGCTCTTCGAATCGATCCTGGTCGAGAGCCTTGGCTTGAGGAAGGAACGAGAAGATACCGCCGCCTTGATTGTCCATTACGACAAGCACGCATGTTCCACCCGCGGAGCCGAGACCATCCACCAGACCTGACACGTCGTGCAACATGGTGAGGTCACCCACGAGGCCAAGCGCTTTCGAGCCAGCTGCCGCGCCCAGGACAGTTGACACAACGCCGTCTATACCGTTCACGCCTCGATTGGCGAGGGTCAGACTTCGACGCGACTCGCTCCACCACTCCACGTCGCGCACGGGCATCGACGAACCTACGACGAGCGGCGTATTTGACGAAGTACTCGCGGCGACGATCGCTCGCGCGACGAGTGGTTCGTTCAAAGCGCCTCCGCTCTCGACGGGAGCGTCGAGCCACGTCGACACTTTCTTCGACGCGTTGAGCCACGTCCTCACGTAGTCCTTGTGACCAACTAAGGCCGCGTACTCCGCGTGGGGATGCCCCTCGTAGGCCTCACTAATGAGGTGATCAGGGTCCGCGACGAAGCCGGCGCTACTGAGGCTGACGGTTCGAACGCCCCAAAGTCGAAGCTGCTCCGCGAGAACTTTCGACGCCGGGATTCCGCCCAAGCGGACCACCAATTCCGGACGCACACTCTCGGCGAAGTCGCTCGAGCGAAGAAGTGCGTCGAAGTAGGGCAACGTTCCCTGGGCCGTCGCGTCACCGAGGACAACCCACTGGAGGGAACGACACGCGGCGATAATCTCTTCGGTTGCGCCATGGCCCACCACACACAGAACTCGTGAACCGCCAACGAGCAGCGTCGCGGTTGCGGGCAGAACTCCCTTGGCCTCACGTTGCGGTGGTTCAGTTTCTTCGCGCTCAGGAAGTTCGAGGGCGTCGGCGACGAGAGGCTCGACGAAGGCAGCGTTTAAGTGCACCGGGCCCGGCGGCGTTGAGCTCCCGCTCGCGGAGTGCCAAAGTCGTGCGGCGAGCGGGCGCCACGAACTCGTCATCTCACTTCGCGCCACACCGGGCTCTTCAAAAAGGCGAACCATCGCGCCATAGAGATGTGCCTGCTCAATGGTCTGAGGCGCACCGACCCCGTGCAGTTCCGGCGGGCGATCGGCCGTGACGATGATGAGGGGCACGAAAGCGAGATCGGCTTCAGCGACGCAGGCGTGAAGCTCAGCCGCCGCGGTGCCACTGGTCACGACGACGACGACCGGAAGATTGGTAATGAGCGCCCGGCCGAGGGCGAAGAAGCCCGCGCTCCTCTCGTCCAGGCGCACGTGAAGGGTCAGTTCTGAGCGAGCGCTGACGGCCAGCGCGAGCGGCGTAGAGCGAGATCCGGGTGAAAGAACGACGTCGCGAAGACCCAGTTGAATCCACTCATCGAAGAGCGTGGCCGCGAACGTGGCTTGGGCCACGCTGGGGCTCGGTACGCTACGTGACAATGTCGCTCCTTGGTTTACAACGTGATGGCTCGGGTCCAGTCCTGGTGTGGCTGCACGGCTTCACCCAGACCAAGAACTCCGCCCATGAGTTCCGCTCCATTCTGACAGGAACCTACGAAGTCCTGACCATCGACCTTCCGGGTCACGGTGAAAATGCTGCAGTTTCGGCTTCTCTTGAGGAGACCGCGGATCTACTCTGCGAGGTACTGCCACGGGAGCCATTCCTCTTGGGCGGCTACTCAATGGGTGGACGCGTCGCCTTGCACGTGGCGTTGCGTCACCCCGAACGTCTCTCCGGACTTTTTCTCCTCAGTGCGACACTCGGCATCCACGACAACGATGAACGGCAGACTCGACGTGAACGCGACAACAAACTCGCCGAACGCATTGAAGAGATCGGTACTGACAAGTTTTTAGATGAGTGGCTCGCTCAGCCAATGTTCGCCACGCTCCCCCACGATCCACTGGAGCGCGCCGCGCGAAGTAAAAGCGCTCCAGGACTCGCTGACGCGCTGCGTCTCGCGGGGACCGGCACGCAGTCTTGGCTCGGCGACGCGGCCACCGAACTCGACGTGCCCACGACCCTTGTCGTTGGATCGAAAGACAAGAAATTCATCAACGAAGGTCAACTCCTCAGCGAACGACTGCGTCACTCTCGTCTATCGATGATTCACGACGCGGGACACGCCGCGCACCTCGAACGGCCTGACGCCGTCGGCCATTTGCTGAGGCGCGTTCAACCCCAGTAACGATTGAATCCAAGAAGCACGACGAGCAGCGCACCGACTTGGAGTTGCGTGCGCGCTGAATGAATGAGCAGCGCCAAGAGTTCTCGACCTTTTTTTGTGGAAAACGCAATGCGAAGTCCCGACCAGTACAGAACGATGGCGACGATACTCATCACGACTTCACGTGCACCAATAACGCCCACCACCACTCCCGCCACGCACGCGACATAGAGCCACTTACTTCTGTTGCGACCGAGTCGCGCCGCCAAGGTCTTCTTTCCCGAAGCTTGGTCACCGTCAATGTCGCGCATGTTGTTCGCCTCTAAGAGGGCGCAGGCCATCGAGCCCGCCGCGATCCCGAGCCACCACGCTCTCGAAGGAATCGTTAGATGCTGCGCGTAGGTCGAGCCCACAGTCGCCACTAAGCCAAAGTAAACAAAGACGAACAGTTCGCCAAAGCCGTAGTAACCGTAGGGTCGCGGTCCGCCGGTGTAGAACCAGCCAGCTAACACTGCGGTAAGGCCAATCAGGACGAGCCACCACGACGTGCGCGACGACAACCACAGTCCCGCAAGTGAGGCCAACGCGAATCCCAGCCACGCGGCGTTGCGAACGCTTTTCGCCGCGACGAGCTTCGACGCCGTTAGGCGAAAGGGGCCCACGCGCACTTCGTCAGTACCACGAACGCCGTCCGAGTAGTCATTGGCGTAGTTGGTCGCGATCTGTAACGCGAGCGCGATAAACAAACACAACACTCCATTAAGCCAATTAATAGAGTCTGGTCGTACCAACGTGACGCCCAGCGCGACGGGAACAGCAGCGGCCGGCAACGTTCGTGGACGAGCCGCGAGAACCCAGCGCTGCAACGACCCGGGAGTTTCGTTCACGGGCGCTTGGGAAACTTCGAGAAATCTGGCTTTCGTCGTTCGACGTACGCGTTACGACCTTCTTGACCTTCCTCGGACATGTAGAAGAGCATCGTTGCGTCGCCGGCCAACTGCTGCACACCGGCCAACCCGTCCTCGGCCGCGTTAAAGCCCGCCTTCAACATTCGCAGTGCAATCGGCGAGAGCGTCAATATTTGGCGGCACCACGCCACGGTCTCTCGTTCGAGGTCCTTCAGAGGCACCACCGTATTAACGAGGCCCCACTCGAGAGCCTGAGCTGCGTCATACTGACGACAGAGAAACCAGACCTCTTTGGCTCTTTTTAGACCGATCGTGCGCGCGAGCAACGATGAACCGTAGCCGCCATCAAAGGATCCAACTCGTGGTCCGGTCTGACCGAAACGAGCGTTGTCAGCGGCGAGAGAAAGATCACACACGAGGTGCAAAATGTGGCCTCCGCCGATGGCGTAACCCGCAATCTGGGCAATCACGGGCTTGGGTAGACGACGAATCTGAATCTGTAAGTCGAGAACGTTGAGACGTCCGACACCTTGGTGCGCGACGTCATCGTCACCGATATAGCCGTCGTCTCCGCGAATGCGTTGATCACCACCTGAGCAGAACGCGTCGGGTCCTGCGCCGGTGAGAATAATGACGCCCACCGTGATGTCATCGCGTGCCCGTTCAAAGGCGTTGGCGAGTTCAAAAAGTGTCTGAGGTCGAAAGGCGTTACGAACCTCGGGTCGATTAATCGTGAGACGGGCTATTCCTTCGCCCACCTCATAGATGATGTCGTGGTAGTCGCCAAGGCGCTCCCAGGCCGGAAGCGCGCTAAGGCGAAACTCCTCTACGGGGTCGTGGGGTGGACCTTGAATCACGGTGTCATCCATGACGTCCACGCTACCCAAGAATCACACAGGGGCAACCAATACGCCGGGTGTAGCGCGTTCTCCGGGACGATTCGCGTGGTCCCTCAATCGCTCCGACAACGTCGAACGAACGTCGGCGTAGCGCGAATCGCCAAAACGATTGACGCGCTGAAGCGGATCGTCGGCGAGATCATAAAGTTCGCCCTCGCTACCGTCATGCATCGTGCCAGGTAAATACTCGGTGTAGAGGTAGTCCTGGGTCACCACCGAGCGCACGTGCACACCAACGCCAAAGAGTTCTGAATCCCACTCCGTCACGGTTGCGTCGATCGAGCGAGCACGAGCGTCCTCATCGTTCTGAGGAAGAACGGCGCCCTCAACCCACTCGGGCGCGTTTTCGCCCGCGACCATAAGGAACGTCGCGGCGAGGGAGACCAAGCTCACCGGAGCGCGCACGACGGAGGGAGCGGTTTTGGCTGACGGGGCTGGACGCCAGATCAAGGGCAGCCGCATGAGACCGTCGACGTGGTAGGGGCCCTTAAAAAGTAGACCAAAGTCCCCCTGGAGTTCGCCGTGATCAGTGGTGAAGATGACGTCAACGTCATCGTCCCAGCCCTTTCGTTCGAGGGTCTTTAATACTCTCCCAATGGCTTCATCGATGAGTTCAACTTCCACAGCGTTGAGCGCGTTGACCTCTCGAACTTGATCGGCGGTGAGCGTCGCCGGGACCCATTTTTTGGGTGCCTCGTAATTCGACACGACTCGTCCGTCGTACCATGCTCGCCAGTGTCGGGCCTTTTGATCAAGGAGAGATTCGCGCAGTCTCGCTTCTTCGGGATAGTTCGCCGGCAGCGGCACGTCGCGCCAGTCAACGCGACCTCGCTCTGAAGCGGGTGGATCCCAAGGATGGTGAGGATCGGGAAAACTCATCCAACAAAACCAGTCGTCGCCGTCATCTTGTGTATTGAGCCACTCAATCGTTCGATCGGCGACCCAGTCCGTGTGGTACCACTCACGTGGCACGTCGTTGAATTTCACTTGCGGCGCGCCCGTGTCGCCACCACCGGCCGCGTTGACGTTGAGCTCCCCGTCGACGACCGGATAGAAGCCGTCGAGCGCCTCGGGATGTTGGGCCTGCATCCACTTGGCGTAATGAAGTGGTCCCATCACGCCATGCGTCGCGAACTCCAAGTAGTCAAAACCGCGATGTACACCGCGACGACCGTCGAACCAGGGTTGCTCAATGGTCGGAATACCAAGGCTGGCCAATGAGTTCTCCGCGAATCGACCAAAGAGATCCATGAAGGGCTCAAAATGCGCTTTCCCGATGAGTGCCGTCGCGTAGCCGAGGTCGTGCAAACTCCCTGCCACCGACGGCGCGTCAATGGCCAAGGCCACGCCGTTCATCCACGCGCCGTGCGTTGAAGGAAACTGACCCGTCAACATCGACGCGCGCGACGGCATACACACCACTGACGTGGGCTGACAACGTTCGTAGCGAATGCCTTGAGCGGCGAGTCGATCAAGTACGGGCGTACGAGCGAGTTCACCGCCGTTCACGCCCAACGTGTCATAGCGCTGTTGGTCTGTCGTAATGAAAAGTATCTTTCGGCCCACGACTAAATCTTTGCTCGTGACTCAGCAATGCGCTGAATCTCAAGGAGAGCGCCCACGGTGGCGCCGCCGATGAGCAACGCGAGCGTGTCGGGTTCAGCGGTGGTTGCGTACACGCAGAGAGAGTCGTTGTCGCCAAGGTCAATGACGTCAATTGAGGCGAAATGGAACGTGTACGCCGGTGCCGTGATGCGATAAGCGAATCGACGTTGCAGCGAATCATTACAGATGATTTCCTCAGGTATCTCCATCCCGGAAGCCGTCGTAACGACTCGTGTCGTCCCCTCAACACTGCACGACACGATGCCCGGGAACCATTCAGGAATGGACTCGGGACGGGTAACTACGCTCCACACGACGTCAGCCGATGCCTTGATTCTTTTCTCGTAACGTAGCGATGCCATCAACGACCCCCGCTAGCACGTTACTTTTTGTTCCAGCCCTAGTCTCTTCTCATGCGATCTTTGCTTGCGCTCGATCTACCACTGGGGCCCGAACTCGAGCGCGAGATTCGCCGTTGCGTCGATGATGGCGAGGCCTTTTGTGTGCTCGACCAACGACTCTCACCCCGACGACGCGCCGAAGAGTTGAGCCAATTGGGCGCCACGTCCATGCTCGATACCTCGGGACGTCACGAACGACCAGAGGGTCAGATGGTTGACGACGAAATTGGCCTCGTCATATTGACGTCGGGATCGAGCGGCGCGCCCAAAGCTGCTGAACTGTCGTGGGGTGCACTTCAAGCGAGTGCTGAAATCACCCAGGCGACGCTTCGCTCCAACACGCCGCCGGTCTGGTTTCCATGTCTGCCCGCGAATCATATTGGCGGCCTCGCCGTAATTCTTCGGGCTATTTTCAGTGACGCCTCCTTACTGTGGGCTGAGGTCGACGAGTTGCCTCGCGCACCAGAACGAGGAGCGACGCACGTGTCGCTCGTTCGTACACAGCTCGCGCGCTATGACGTCAGCAGCTACTATCGCGTGTTGCTCGGTGGCGCACGCCCACCGCAGGAACTCCCCGCGAACGTCGTCACAACGTGGGGTATGACCGAAACCGGCTCAGGCATTGTTTACGACGGCTACGCACTGCCCGGCATCGAACTCATTACCGTTGAAGGCCAACTGTGCGTGCGCTCGCCAACACTTTTTCGTTCTTATCGACACGCGGCACGACCATCGATCTTTGGTCCCGACGGTCGCGACGACTGGTTCCCTACGGGTGACGCTGGCGAACTTCTGAATGGGCGCGTCAGCGTGCGCGGACGTCTGGGCTACGTCATCAATACCGGAGGAGAAAAACTTTGGCCAGAGGACCTCGAAACGGTGGTCTCGGGTATTGACGGCGTCCTCGACGTCGCGGTGACTGGTGTCGACGACCCCGAATGGGGACAACGGGTTGTCGCGCTCGTCGTGAGCAATGGGCAGAAACTCGATGACGCAATTCGTGAAGAAGCAAATGAACGGCTCGGACCGTGGGCCAAACCGAAAGAAATTCGATACGTCGTAGCCATTCCGCGAACCAGCAACGGCAAAATTCGACGAGTAGACCTACCGAATTTGTATTGATCCACCTCGTGGATGACAATGTCAACCGCTTTAAACTATCGAACCCCGTCGAGCGATTGAGTCAACGGCAACTGCCGACTGCAACACGACAGCGATGGCGATATATTCAGCGGACGCTGTAATCGACAACAGACTCATGCCGTTATAAATAATGGCGACGATCAGTCCGCCAATCAACGCGTGAATAATCTTGCCGCGCCCACCAAAGAGACTCGTTCCACCGATAACCGCAGCGGCAACGGCGTACAACACGTGAGTGCTGTCCACGATATCTGAAACGCCATCTAATCGAGAAACGTAGAGCGGTCCCGCAACCCCGGACGTGAAGCCAGAGAGCATGAACGTGCTCAGACGGTAACGATTAGCGTTGGCTCCTGCTCAGCGTACCCCCTTAACATTGCCGCTAACTGCGTAGAGGCGTCGCCAGGCCGCCACGCACTAGAACAGACGAATGGCGCAACTCGTTCACGAACTACACACCGACCGGCTCACGCTTCGTCCCTTCGAGCTTTCAGACCTCGATGACGTTTCGCGAATCTACGAACACGATGAGGTAAATCGATATCTCTACTGGGAGACGAGAAGCCCCGAAGAGTCATTCGACGCCCTGCAACGACATTTGGATCGTCCCCAAGAAATCATCGAGGACAACGTCATGCCGGTCGCGGTCGTACTTCGAGACACGGGTCATGTGGTGGGAGATTTTCTCCTTCGCTGGACTGAGAACGTTCACCGACAAGGAGAGATCGGGGGTTCACTACACCCCGAGCAGCAAGGTAATGGCTACGCGAGCGAGGTGTACCGCGAACTACTCACCATTGGCTTCGTTCAGTTCGATCTACACCGAATCGTAGGACGTTGCGATGCACGCAATATTGCCTCAGTGCGATCACTGCAGAAGGTTGGGCTCCGCGAAGAAGCGCGCTTAGTTGAAAATGAGTTCGTTAAAGGAGAATGGACCGACGAGGTCATCATGGCGATCCGCAAACGTGAGTGGAAGCTCCAGCACGACACATCATGACCTGAAGCGACCGTCGAGTCCCTGACGACGGCGGAGCGAAAAGAACGAGCGCGTAAGGTCAATGCGAGGTTTAGCGATGCCACTACTACGAGACATGAAGGACCAACTGGGTTCTTCATACCTGAAAGACCACGCGGACAACCCCGTCGATTGGCGTACCTGGGGTGAGGACGCGCTCGACGAGGCCACACGAATGGATCGACCAGTTTTTCTTTCCATCGGGTACGCAGCCTGTCACTGGTGTCACGTCATGGCCCACGAATCCTTTGAGGACGAAGCGATAGCGCAACTCCTCAACGAGTACTTCGTGCCCATCAAAGTCGATCGTGAAGAACGTCCGGACGTTGACGCCTTCTATATGGCCGCGACCCAGCTCATCGCCGGTCACGGTGGCTGGCCAATGTCAGTTTTTCTTCTGCCCGACGGCCAGCCCTTCATGGCCGGTACGTACTACCCTCCCGAGGATCGATCCGGTCAAGTCGGTTTCGCTCGCCTTCTTCGAGCCATTCATGATGCTTGGGACAATGAGCGCGAACTCGTTGATCGCCAAAGCGCTGAACTTTCGAGCGCCCTTAGCCGCGAGGTTCGATTCCTCGACCATCTCACGCCGCATCACGAATCGATTGATCTAAAGGCCGTTGAACAACTCCTTCGAGACGAACTTGTTGGACAAGTTGACGAAGAAGGGGGCTTCGGCTCTGCTCCCAAATTCCCGCGACCAAGTTTCGTCAACGCACTCCTTGACGTTGACGACGAGGACGCTCGTGACGCAGTGACCCGCACGCTCGAGGCGATGTCGCGTCGCGGTCTCTACGATCATTTTGGCGGGGGTTTCGCTCGCTACAGCGTTGACGGAGAGTGGCACGTACCACACTTCGAGAAAATGCTCAGCGATCAAGCGCTCTTAGTGCGATGTTACGAACGAGCCAACCGCGTCTTGGGTCGAGCGCTGTGGCACGACGTCGCACTCGAAACGATCGCTTTTGTCGTTCGTGATTTAAGCGTTGAACGCGGCTTCGCGTCATCGCTCGACGCTGACGCCGCCGGTGTTGAAGGCTCGCACGTGACATGGACGCCGAGCGAAGTCGAAGCAGTCCTTGAGGGCATCGCCGACGATGACACCATCAAGGGAGTACTTCAGCGATGGAGAATCGAGAGCCCTGGCGCGTTCGAGGGCCGATCTATTCCCCGACTCGCCGACGGTGAGCCATTCACCACGCCCCAGGAACTAAACGTCGCGCACCACACACTTATCGCTCGTCGCGCCACAAGGGTGCAGCCCAGTCGAGACGAGAAAATCGTCCTCGAGTGGAACGCAATGATGGTCTCGGCGTTACTAACGAGCGGCGACGCTCAGTATTCGCAGCTCGGACTCGAGCACCTGGACGCGCTGACGAGTACGCATTTCTTCCGCGACTCGTGGTGGAGAACCCAGCATCATCAAGCTCACGCGACCGCGAGCGACGTGGCGTGGTTGCTCGACGCGTCGATCGATGCCTTCGAGTTGACCGGGGACGACCAGTGGCTCAAGCGCGCACGGACGCTGGCTGACTACTTACTCAACCACTACTGGGACGGCGACGTGCCCAGCGTTTCTTCACCCCACCAAGGCGGCGGCGTGTTCAGCCAAAGTGATCTAGTGAAGGATCTCGCGGGGCGCCCTAAAGAGATCTTCGACGGCGCGACGCCTTCGGCCCACGCCGTCGCAACGCGCGCGCTGGGCCGCCTTGGACTCTGTCTCGGCGACGACAGCGTCCTCGTGGTCTCTCAGCGCCTCGTAGAACTCGCTGGTTCGCTCTTGGTCAGTCATCCAGCGGCGATACCAGACCTAGTGGCCGCGGCGGGCTACGCCCTTGGCGGAGTCCAAGTGGTGATTCCAGGCGATCAGAGTGAGATGGCAAATCACGTACGATCGATGTCGATGCCACGCACTGTTTTGATCACTGGACACGGCACGTCCGCACTCTTAGAGCACCGCAGCGAAGGCTTCGCCTACGTCTGTCGTCGAGGCGTGTGCCAACTTCCCGTCGCCAGCGTTGATGGACTCGACGCTCAACTTAGAGACGTGGTGGCGTGGCGTTCTTAGGTCGCGATCAGGCGGCGCGCGCCACAAAACGCTTGATCGAAAGGACACCTCAACACGCGTCCGTCGATTTAGCACCAGGTTCGACGGTCTTTGGACTCGTGCTTGGTTCGACGAATGAGTCAACGACCGTCGTTGATCTCGCGAGCCAAGCGATCGTACGCTGGCGCGTGCCATGGCCCGCAAACGATGAGACCGACCTCGCGGCCTTTGACGTGGTGGAGGGTCAACTCGCGGAGAATATCGAACGCAACGATCTCGCCCAACCGGAAGCGGTCACGCTGGCGGACCTGCCGCGACGCCTAGGGACGTATCGAGGTCGACGCGTGCGACACTGGCTCGAACAGCTCGCCAGTCCCGCTGATGGACCGTTGTTTGGCTTTCGTGGCCCGAGCGCTCCCTACTGGGAGTTTCGCGGCGAACGACCGAGCGTTGCATTGATCGCCGCCGATCGGGGGCCGCAACTTCTTCGTCGCCCCGACGACGGTTCAACCTGGGTGCGCTTTGGCTGGTTCGGTGACGACGTGTGGTTGCTCTGTGAAGACGCGCACGCAATTCGCACCATTGAGTCAACGCGCCGTACCTCGCTGTCCGGCAAAGAATTGGCGACCGCGTTAGGTTTTCGCCCGACCTACGTGCTCACGACGCTGTCACGTCCACTCGATGGTCACTGCTACAAGAGCTGCACGGGACTGCTTCCCCGAGGTTGAGCGTTACTTGGGAAGTTTGCCCGTCGCGAGCGCTTCAGCCATAGCCCAGCCAAAGACGATAAGTCGCTGACCTTTTTCGGGCTTCAGGCCCTTGAAAAAAGTGTCCGCGCCCTCAGGAATCGGACCCTTGGAGGCAACGTAGTCGAGCCCTCCAATGGGACCCGGACTCACGGTCATAACGAAAGTCTTGTCGTCGATTGACTTTTCGGATCCGAAACGTTTAGCAAGGCGACGGCCCCACGCACGGTCTTCGCCGGTCGGACGGTACCCGAGGCGAGGCACGATGTCGTCAAGTCCAGTAAAGGCACGGTAGCCGTCAGGTGAGGTCAAGCGGGCACCCAGGAGGACATCCTCATCAGGAAAAGCGAGCAGCGCACGGCGAAACTGATCGTGCAGGATGGTCTTGAGGGTCTGGTCTGACTTGGCGTTGCGATCGACGAGCAAGAGACCAACTAACAACGACGGCGTACCGCCGATGCGCTCAAGTGTGCAAAATGAATAGCCTCGAAGTTTGTTGCCTTCGCGCACGTGAGTAACGAGTACCCACTCCTCGCGCTGCTTCGAGAGAAATCCAATATCAAAGTTGGGCTCCCGGTCAACGCAGAGGTCAGCCATTTCAACGAGCTCTGCGTCACTGAGGGCAGTCGTATCTTTTGTGGTGACCGTCATTGCCATAGGGAACCATTCTACGAGAGATCACGACCCCCTCAGTCAGGGCTAGGCCTTTATGACGTTTCGCCCAAATTCAGTGCGTAGATCGGCAACCACACTGGGAATGTTGACGTTAAATGCCGGTCCCAACTTGAAGATCTTCCCGGCATCGCCCGTGTCGACGACCACCGGTGAAGGGCCAGGGTAACGGGTGAGAATCTCGCGCAAGGTCGCGATTGACTGTTGGGTGAGGTCCTCTGGCCCGAGCGAGAGTCGAAGTTCGGCGTCCGCTCGATCAACGTGGAAGCGTTCAACGTCCACCGCACTGAAGCGAAGTTCGTCGTCGTTGTCGCTGAGGCGAACCTTGATCAACACGACGTTGTCCTTGGCAAGAAAACCGCTGAACTTCTCAAAAGCCGCAACCGAAAAGTTGATCTCCATCGATCCACCGAGGTCTTCGAGCATTACCCGGGCGTACTGTTTGTTGGCCTTAGTTTGGCGTAGTTGCACTTCAGAGAGAATGCCCCCGACGGTAACCGCTCGCCCACTACGTGCGAGTTCTTCGGCCCGCTCGCGGATCGCGAGCACCGTTCCGTCGGTTCGCGCAGAGAGCGCCGCGCCTACGTCGTTGAGGGGATGATCCGAGAGGTACGTGCCGAGCATCTCGCGCTCGAAGTCGAGCTTCACGCTCTGTTCAAACTCAATGTCCGCGAGGTCGATCTCGGTCCCCTCCCAGTCGGCGCCATCCTCCTCGGGCGCCATCGACGCAAAGAGCGTGGAGATCCCCAGTGAGAGGTCTTTGCGACGGCTGAGAGTGACGTCGATGATTTCGTCCACCTTCAACAAAAAAGCGAGGCGTGGCACGCCTAGTGAATCAAAGGCTCCCGCCTTAATGAGCGACTCCATCGATCGCCTGTTCAACACCACGGGGTCAACGCGTCGCACGAAGTCGTAGACGTCAGCGAACGGACCGCTCGCTTCGCGTTCTTGAATGATCTTTTCCACGAGCGCCTCGCCAACGTTGCGAATCGCCGCCATACCAAAGAGGATTGTCGAGTCAGACGAGAGCGAGGGCGCGTACTCACCGAACGAGCCGTTGACGTCGGGCACGCCCACCGTGATGCCCATCTGGCGCGCTTCATTCAGATAGACCGCGGCTTTGTCTTTGTCATCGCGAAATGAGGTCAACAGAGCTGACATGTACTCAACTGAATAGTTCGCTTTCAACCAAGCATTTTGATACGCAATCAGGCCATAACCATAGGCGTGACTTTTCGGAAAGGCGTAGTCGGCGAAGGGCTCGATCTTGTCGAAGATTGCGTCACCGAGATCGCGACCGTACCCCTCGCGCTCGGCACCGTCGACGAATTTCGCGCGCTGAGCACGAATCATTTCGCGAATCTTTTTTGAACAAGCTTTTCGAAGATCGTCCGCCTCGGTCATCGAAAAACCAGCGATGGTCGTGGCGACGCGCATGATGTCTTCCTGATAGATCATCAACCCGTAGGTCTCAGAGAGAATCTCTTCCAAGTCCTCGTGGTCGTAACTGACGTCTTGGCGATGATTTTTTCGATCGGCGTAGTCATTGTGCACGTTCTCGCTTAGGGGCCCCGGTCGATACAACGCGACCAACGCCGCAATGTCGTCAAAACTCGTCGGCGCGAGACGCCGCATGAGCTGGCGCATCTTGTCGCCCTCGAGTTGGAAGATGCCAATGGAGTTGCCCTGTCGCAACATTTCAAAAACCTTCGGATCATCGAGGGCTACGTTGTCAATGTCCACTTCAACGCCGTGGCGACGTCGAATGTGATCAAGCGTTCGTTCAATAATCGCCAAATTTCGAAGACCCAGAAAATCCATCTTCAGGAGGCCGAGTTTTTCAATCGCCGACATCTCATACTGGGTGACGATTGGCGCACTCTCTAGAGAGCCATTTGGACTGGATTTGCGTTGCACCGGTACGTACGCAAGTACCGGCTCTTTCGTGATGACAACCGCGGCGGCGTGAATGCCATCTTGCCGTCGCTTGTCAACGAAGCCCTTCGCGACGTCGACGACGTGCTTCACTTCAGGGTCGCCGTCGTAGAGCGACCTCAGTTCCTGCGCGTCGCCGTATCTATTTTCATAACCGGGCAACGGTGCGAAGCAGGCCGCGAGGGGAAGATCTTGGCCCATGACGAGCGGCGGCATGGCCTTGGCAATCTTGTCGCCGAGCTGGGGTGGGTAACCGAGCACACGTGCGGCGTCACGCACGGCCGCACGTGCCTTAATGGTTGAGAATGTCACAATCTGAGCCACGTGGTCCGAGCCGTAGCGCTCGGCCGCGTAACGAATCATGTCACCGCGGTAGCGCTCGTCAAAGTCCATGTCGATGTCGGGCATCTGTCGACGACCCGGATTGAGAAATCGTTCGAAGATCAGTCCGTAGCGAATGGGATCGAGGTCAACAATGCGCAAGCAGTACGCCACGCAACATCCCGCGGAGGATCCTCGCCCCGGCCCGACGCGAATGCCTTTTTCGCGTGCGTGGCGAATGAGATCCCAGACAACCAAGAAATAGTCAGAAAATCCCATATCCGCGATGACGCCAAGTTCGTAGTCAAGGCGTGCTTGCACCTCATCGCTGAGTGACGAACCGTAACGTTCGTTAGCACCGCGATAGGTGAGGTCTCGCAAGAAACGCGTCGCTTCTAGCTTGTGTGAGTCATTCGAGAATCCCTCGGGGAGAGGAAACTCAGGCAACGCGTCGTTGTCGAACTCAATGGTTACGTCCGCGCGCTCGGCGATCACGAGAGTGTTGTCGCACGCTTGGGGAACCTCGCGAAAGAGATAGCGCATCTCGGCGGCCGACTTCAAATAATGCTGATCACTCTCGAAGCGAAATCGATCCGGGTCGGCGACGCGCGACCCCGTCCCAATGCAGAGCAACGCGTCGTGCATCTCTGCGTCGCCGTGTTTGACGTAGTGAAGATCGTTGGTCGCGAGTAGCGGAGCGTTCAGGTCCTTCGCTATGCGTAACAACTGAGGGTTGGTACGCGCTTGGGCGGCCAATCCGTGATCTTGCAGTTCGATATAGAAGTTTTCTTGGCCAAAAATGGTCTGTAGTCGACCGGCGAGTTCCAGCGCCTTGGCGTAGTTGTCTTGCAACAGAGCCTGCAACACGACGCCGCCCAAACAGCCCGAGGTCGCGACGAGGCCCTTCCCGTATCGTTCTAAGAGTTCCCAGTCGAGACGGGGCTTGTAGTAGTAACCCTCGAGAAAGGCCATCGAGGAGAGCTCTCGCAGATTTCGATACCCCTCGTTTGACACCGCGAGGAGCGTGAGGTGGTGGTAGAGCTTCTGACCGCCTTCGGTGTCACCACCAGTGTCGTCAATTTTTCCTCGACGAGGCGGACGATCGAAGCGCGAGTTCGCCGCCATGTAGGCCTCAAGCCCGATGATGGGCGTTATGTCGTGCTTGCGGCAGGCTTCATAAAAATCAATGACGCCGTAGAGATTGCCGTGGTCCGTGATACCAATAGCGCTTTGTCCGTCGGCTTTAGCCGCGAGGACCATCTCTTCGACTCGCGCTGCCCCGTCGAGCATGGAGTACTCGGTGTGGTTGTGCAGATGGACAAAGCCTTCAGCCATCAGCCGAACTCTTCCTTAGGTAGTGCCGCAAATTACACGGATGGGATTTGCAGGTTAGTTCCCCTAAACGTACCTGCACCAATGCTCCTAGAGATAGGTCCCGGCCCGTGTTTCTGATGAACCGGGATTGAGCGAACGATCGCGCATTTTCTCGAGTTGGGCCGCCGCGGCGGCTTGTTGGGCGAACAGTGAGGCCTGAATGCCGTGAAAGAGCCCTTCCAGCCAGCCCACGAGCTGCGCTTGGGCGATACGAAGTTCGGACTCAGTGGGCACCTCGGAGCTGAAGGGTATTGCCCAGCGGCCTAACTCTTCGGCGAGATCGGGCGAGAGGGCGCCCGCGAGTTCGTGAACGGAAGTCTGGTAGATCTCTCGCAGTCGCGCGCGCCCAGCTTCGTCCAGGGGTGCACTACGCGCTTCATCGAGCAACGTCTTTACCATCGAACCGATGCGCATCACCTTGGCGGGCTGGCTGATGTAGTCCGAGTTTTCTTCTTCCGCGGTACCCTCGCTCTCGCCCGGCGAAAGCACTTCGTCGGGATTAACGGTCACGTTGTCGTTTATTGGATCAGTCACTACTGCAGTGTGCCAGACAATCACCCCCGTTCGTGCACGTGAGCCGAGGGCGCCCTCGCCGTAGATAGGATGGCGCCGTGAGGGTATCGACTCGTGGGGACTACGCCAGCCGCGCGTTATTGAGTTTGGCCCTTCGCGATAATCACGGTGCCCCGACCTCGGTCCGGGACCTCGCTGAACGCACCGGGCTCCCCCAGCCCTACCTCGAGCAAATCCTTCTAAACCTGAAGGGAGCGGGACTCGTTCGCTCTAAGCGAGGCGTCGGAGGCGGTTACGTCTTGGCCCGAACGGCCGAGGCAATTACGCTCGCCGAAATCGTTGCCGCTGTCGACGGTCCTATTGCCGCGGGCGACTTTGGTGAGCCCCATAAGGACGGCGCCTGTGACCACGAGGGCCAGTGCGTACTGCTTGGCGTATGGGCTGACGTGGGAAATCACATGCGCGAGCATCTTTCGAGTTTTTCGCTCGCCGACATGGTCGATCAGGCCCGTGGCGTAAAACCAGTTGCTCGCACTCACAGCGGATAAGCCGGACTTTTACTGGACTCTTACGCAGGGGGCTTGAAATCTGTATTGCCAAGTGGTAAATTAATAAGGCGCCCGTAGGAGAAATACAAGGCCCAGGACGCATCAACTTTGTACCCCCCAAAGACAAGGAGATGCCAATGACAACTACCACCCCCACCCCTCGCCGATCCGCGGTGAACACCAACGACATGTTGGGCCTTCTCATGCGCGACCTCGACCGCTACCCGATGCCTAACTACGACGAGCAAGTCGAGCTCGCAAAGCGCGTCACCGCTGGTGACGAAGAGGCAAAAAAGCAGATGGTGGCCGCAAACCTTCGTTTGGTCCTCCACTGGGCTCGCCGCTACCAAGACCGTGGCGTCGAAATGGTCGACCTCGTCCAAGAAGGAACGTTTGGCCTTCTGCGCGCTGTTGAGAAGTTCGACTGGGAACGCGGATTTAAATTCTCTACCTACGCCACCTGGTGGATTCGTCAAGCCCTCCAACGCGCCGTGCAACAACACGGTCGAACCATTCGCATCCCTCTCGAAGTTGGCGAACAGCTTCAGCGACTTGAGGCCACGTCGGCTGAGTTGACCTCTATCCTCGGGCGCAAGCCAACTGATGAAGAGCTCACCGAAGCCACGGGTATGTCGAAGTCCGTTCGCGAAGGTCTCCGAGGCCTTGCGGGCGTGACGGCCAGTCTCGACCAGCCGGCCTCTTCAGACTCCGCCACGACGTTGGGCGACCTCGTCGCGCCGAGTCAAAACGACTGGGTCAGCGACATCGAGCAGACCATGATGAACGACGAGTTGCACGGCGCGTTGTCGAAGTTGACCGAGCTTCAGCGTGACGTCTTGACGCTTCGCTTCGGGTTAAATGGTGCGACTCCCCTCTCCTTGCAGGCAACCGCCACGAAGATGGACATTGGCGTTCGTCGCGTGCGACGCGCTGAAGACGAAGCACTCGCGATTCTGCGCGACGACTCGAACGTCCTCGCGGCTCACGAAGTCGCTTAAAGCTCCACTTCGAGGGGGACGAGTGCCGCGAGGTCTGCGGGCAGGGGTGCGTATGTTCGCACCCAGTCTTCGCTTCTCGGATGCGTGAAGGCCAACGTGGTTGAGTGCAAGAAGAATCGCTCCTCGCCTAAGCGCTTGTCACGCCTGCGTCCATACCGTAAATCATTCACCACCGGGTGACCAATGGTCGCGAGGTGCACACGAATCTGATGAGTGCGCCCGGTCTCTAGACGTAATCGCAAGAGTGTCATCGCGTGTGGCTTATCAACGCGCGCAATGACTTCGTAACCGGTGCGCGCCGCTCGTCCATCTGATCGTACCGACATCAACGTGGGCGTACGCGTCGAGCGTCCAATTGGAGCGTCCACGACGCCTCGCTCTTCACTCACGTGACCTTGGACCATGCCAAGGTACGTGCGCTCCATCGTTCGCTCCGCGAGTTGATGACTGAGTCCGATAAATCCCTCCGGCGACTTCGCGACTACTAGGAGCCCCGACGTTCCCTTGTCGAGGCGGTGCACGATGCCCGGTCGCGACGGATCACAAAGACCTTCCTCGCTCAGTGCCCTCAGTTCAGGAAAACGCGCGAGGAGCCCGGCCACCAGCGTGCCGTCGCGCTGTCCAGCCCCTGGGTGCACGACTTGGCCAGCTTCCTTATTAATCACCGCAAAGTCAGGGTCATCCAGCACCACCTGGACGTTCACCGTTGGATCGGGCTCGACGCTGTCGCTTGGCTTAGGCGGCAGCACCGCAACGAGGTGCTGACCCTCTTCAATAGTGGTCGACGGTTTCACCACAACCTTGCCATTGACACTCACCGAACCACTCGTCAACACGTCGTTTGCCTCACTACGAGACAGACCGGTCAACATCGCCAATACACGATCTACGCGAAGCGCGTCGAGCGTGCTGGGTATCACTAAATCAAGTACCTCGCCGTCGAAGGCGTCATGGTTGTTCGAATCACTCATCGCGCCAACAACTTGTCGCCTCGTAGTGAGGCCACCATTAAGAGGACAAAACCAACCGTGATCGATGTGTCTGCAAGGTTGAACACCGGGAACGACGAGACCGCAATGAAATCAGTAACGCGATGTGGCGAGGAGGCCAAGCGGTCGATCACGTTACCAAGTCCCCCGCCCAGTAGCAGGCCAAAGCCCAATGCCGGCAGTCCCTTTTTCGCGTTCAATCCCACCAGCACCACGCCGAGCGCGACGGCCACGGACACGATCGTCGCCCACACCGGTCCCGAGCTATTGATGGAGAACGACACTCCGGCGTTGAACTGCAGTCGAAACCACACAAAACCAAGAACGTGAACGGCGTGCGCGACGAGGTCGCGACGGGCCCACGCCTTGGTCGCTGCGTCGAGTGCGGTTACCACGAGGGTCACCACGATAACGGTGAGGTTGAAATGAAATGTTAAACGCTGGCGCGGCACGAAACGCAGGTAAAGACTGGCAACTGCGCGCGAAGTCGCGCCTGCGAAATCGGCTCGTAGCACTCGTCACAGCGCCCATAACTGCCGTCGTCGATACGTCCGAGCGCGACGTCAATCTCGTCAACCTTAAGTCGAAGAGCCGAAGCGAACTCTTTCAGTTGATCGCGCTGAATGTCTGAAGCGACGCTGCTGCCGTCTTCATCGTCATACTCAAGACGCTCTCGATCCACCAACATCTCGTTGGCTTCAGACTCACTGACGCCAATCTGGTCACGCGTGGCAGCCCGAGTGTCGACGAGCAGTGCTCGGAGTTCTTCAAGGAAGGCCGTGTCGTTGGCGTAAGGCTTGGAATGCATTTTGCGCTCTAAAGCCTCGAGGCGGCGCTGCTCCTCGGCGTCACGACGCTCTTGACGTTTGTGCTCTTCGGCGTCACGACGCTCGATCTCGCGTAACTTGCGGAGCTTTTCAGCTTCGATGGCTTTGCGCTTGGCGTCGATATCACGCTGCTTCTTCGCTTCGATCGCGGCCTTTTCGCGCGCCTTACGAGAAACCTCGCGCTCCTTCGCTGCAATCTTGGCTTTGGCGTCGCGTTCCTTCTTCGCCTTCACGGCCGCGACCGCGCGAGCCTTTAGCTCGGCGGCTTTTCCCTTAGCTGCAGCGCGCGCCTTGAGATCATGATCTTTCTTTGCCTTCGCCGCAGCGAGCGCTTTCTCGCGCGCCAGTCCCTTTTGCGCGGCAGTCTTGGTCTTGTTGTCTCGCTCCTTCGCTGCTTTCGCAGCGGCGAGGGCCTTCAACTTCTTTGCCGTGGCAGACTTTTGGGCTGCGTTCAGCGACGACATCTTCTTCGCGGGTGCCTTCTTCGCGGGTGCCTTCTTCGCGGGTCCCTTCTTGGCCGGAGCTTTCTTCGCGACTACTTTTTTCGCGGGTCCCTTCTTGGCCGGAGCTTTCTTAGCAAGTGTCTTCTTTACCGGGGTCTTAGGGACGACCTTTTTGGCGGTCACCTTCTTTACCGGGTTCCTTTTTATTGATTTCGGGCTCGACGCCATGCTTAACTCCTCGCGTTCCTCAGAACAAGTGCCCGCCGACCCTACCAGTCGGCCCGCGCTTTACTGACGATCGTCGCGAGAAGTTTGGTCAAATTTCAGTACTTGGCCAATAGTTGGCTGTGACGACGATGGAGCTGGCGCCGGGGGCGGGGTCTGTAGTGGTCGCGGTGGCGCGCTCGACGTGGGACTTGGCACGCTCGTTTGGGGCTCGGGCACTGGCGAAGAAGGGCTTGCACCGCGCGGTGTGCCGGCCTGTAACGCACTTTCAACCCAACGCGTAAACTCAGCCAACACGCCACTAATGCGCGCCTTCTCGGCTTGCAGTTGATGGGTCAACGTATCCACGTCTTCACTCAACCGTTGCTTGAGACCGTTCAAACGATTTACTTCGTCTTCGGCACGGCTCCTCGCCTCGGTGACGATCTCGCGAGCACGCTCTTGCGCGGCGACCGTGAACTCACGAGCCTTAGCTTCCGCCTCTTGTTGGGCCTGCTCGATAAAGCGCTGCGCGAGCGCGATCATCGACGTGATCTGCTCGGGGCCTGGGCCACCCGTCGTTCGAATAGCTGGCGCACTCGGGGCCACGCTGACCGGACCGGTCGAAGGACCCGTTGAAGGGCCCCGGGCGTCGAGCTGACTGATTCGTTCGGCGGCTTGGCGAAGTTGCTGGCGCTGTTGATGGGCCAGATCTTTTAGTTGTCGCACTTCACCCGAAAGTCGCTCGAGGAACTCATCGACTTCGTCGACGCCGTAACCTCGAAGTCCAATCTTGAAGGCCACCGTGTCGATGGAGTCAATTGCCGAGAGCGAGTTATCCGAGCTGTCCA
>DATCBX010000156.1:0-10845 GCA_036511635.1 Acidimicrobiales bacterium
TCTCCTCGAGTTCTACGACGCGAATCCCGGTTTCGTTACCCCTGAGACGAAGCGCAACGAGGCGTACGCCTTTATCAAAAGTGGTCTGCGCGACATATCCATCACGCGCACGTCCATTGACTGGGGTGTTCCCGTGCCCTGGGACCCGAAACACGTCTTCTACGTGTGGTACGACGCCCTCATCAACTACCTCACGGCTCTTGGCTACGGCCAGGAAGACAACGAAGTCGCGACGTGGTGGCCGCATTCGAATCACTTGATTGGTAAGGAAATTCTCCGCTTTCACTGTGTCTGGTGGCCAGCGATGTGCATGGCGGCCGGACTCGACCCGGTTCACCACGTACACGTCAACGGTTGGCTCCTGGTGGGCGGGGAGAAACTCGGTAAGACCATGGCCGCCGAAGGCGCCGTTCGCCTTACTGATATTGAGCCCATCGGGCTCACCAAAGAGTTTGGCGTCGATCCACTTCGTTACTACTTGCTGCGTGAAACCGCCCTCGGGAACGACGGCGAATTCTCCCATGAGGGCATTACCGCGCGTTACAACACTGATCTCGCGAACAGTTTGGGCAACCTCATCGCGCGCGTGAGCGCGGTCGTTGGTTCAAAGTGCGCGGGACTTGGTCCCGCGCCCCAAAGTGATTCGACCCTTCGCTTGAGCGCCATGGCCAGCGTCGAAAACGCGGCCGAGGCGTGGGAGAACTTTGCGCCCCAGCGCGCGCTCGAGGCGACGTGGGAACTCATTGGTGCGACGAACGCCTACCTCGAGCTCAACGCCCCTTGGAAATTGGACGTTGGTCCAGAGGTGGACAAGGTGATGGGCGACGCGCTTGAAGCCATTCGCATAGTGGCGATCCTCATTTCACCAGCAATGCCAAGCGTTGCCGACGAAATATGGCGGCGCGTTGGACTCACTGGTTCGCCCGCGACGGCTCCCTATTCACAGAGCGCCACGTGGGGTCTGTACCCAGGAGGGTCGAAAGTAGAAAAGAGTGATCCTCTCTTTCCTCGCATCAAGAGCGGCGAATGAGTGGTTGGACCGACGCGCACTGTCATCTTCAAGACCACTTTCTCTCTTCGCCCGACAGTCCAGGTAGCGGTGACCTCAACGCAACGTTGACACGTGCCTTTGAAGCGGGCGTCGATCGAGTCGTCGTCGTGGGCACCGACGCCGCGAGTTCTGCTGATGCACTCAAGATCACGAGTACGAGCGGCCCCGTTGAGATCTACGCGACGGTCGGTCTTCATCCACACGACGCCAACGATGACCTCGAACCCGTCGCGACGTTGGCGCGTGCGGGACATCCAAAGCTGGTTGGCATAGGGGAGTGCGGACTCGACTATTTCTATGAACATTCGCCTAGAACCCAACAACGAAAGGCTTTTGCGGCCCAAATCGGCCTCGCTCACGAACTCAACTTGGCGCTCGTGATTCACGCGCGCGACGCCTTTGGTGATCTACTCGAAATCCTGAAGAGTGAAGGCGTTCCACCTCGCACGGTGATTCACTGTTTCACTGGTGAACCCGCTGACGCGGAGAACTGTTTGAGTGTCGGTTGTGACATTTCTATCTCGGGCATCGTGACCTTTAAGAACGCCGAATCACTTCGCGACGCAGCACGACTCGTGCCACTTGAACGACTGCACGTTGAAACCGACAGCCCCTTTCTCGCGCCGGTGCCGTATCGAGGAAAGACGAACGAGCCTTCATTTGTATCGGTGGTCGGTAACTTCGTCGCGCAACTGCGCGGAGAGGCTCCGGAGGTCCTCCAAGCCGCCACCGCCTCAAACTCGGCTCGTCTCTTCAATTTGCCGTCGCGTACTTTTTAAAAACCCAGTAATTTCCAGAGTTTTAGGTGGCTGAATTGCGATGGGCCCTCCACTCTCCTAGCGTTGGTGGGCGGGATTAATCCAAAGAGGCCCGCTGTCCTGGCGGAGGACGGAAATCTGAGGACTTCACTACGCGAGGCGTTGCGGCGCCCGCGATTACTTCGCACCACCTTGGCAGTCGTCGCTGTCAGCGTGGTGCTTCTTACGCCCGGCTCAGCCGGTGCGGCTACCTCGCACGCCGCGGTGCGAATGCCCAACCTCGTTGGACTAAGTCGAGCACAAGTTTTTCGCGTCATGCACAACGACGGGCTCTACTTTGAGACGCGCGGACCGGGGAGCGCGACCGGGCACTGGGTTGTTGCGCTCTCCCAGTCCCCAAAGCCCGGCGTCGCCATTGCCTGGCACGGCCAGGCCGTTGTCCACGTCACGACCCAGTTGCCACGAGGACCTCGGCCCATGCCGAAGGTCACCGGGCTCTCTCGGGCGGCCGTCTTCGCCGCCATGAGGCGCGCGCAGCTCTACTTTAAGACCGTCGGATCAGGGAGTTCTACCAGCACATGGACGGTCGCGCTCGCCCAGTCGCCGGCACCGGGCACGAAAGTGCCCTGGCACGGCCAAGTGACGGTTCGCGTCGCGATTTCGCGTCCAAAAGCCCCCGTAAAGACGGCAACCCCGGCAAAGGTCTCGGCGACGGTCGTGAACGGTACCGGCTTCAAGATCGGCGTCGCGACCTGGTACGACTACGTGCCCGGACGCTGCGCGACGTGGTACCTGCCAAAGGGCACGCGCATTACCGTGCGTGACCTCACGACTGGTAAAGCCATTGTCTGCGTCATCACGGACCGAGAAAATGAAGGCGGTAATCACGTCGTTGATCTCTCCGAAACTCAGTTCAGTCAACTTGAGCCGCTCTCTAAGGGTGTCATTAGTGTCAAAGTCTCTTGGTGACCCATACACGTAGCGAACTGAGCGCGCTTCTAGAAATTCACGGACTGAAACCCTCGCGCGCGCTCGGTCAGAACTTTGTCGTCGATCCCAACACCGTTCGCAAAATCGCACGCCTCGCTGAGGTTGGACCGGGTGATCAGGTACTAGAGATTGGCGCGGGCCTTGGTTCCTTGACCCTCGCTCTCGTTGAGACCGGGGCACACGTCCACGCCCTCGAGGTGGACCGCTTCCTCATCGAGCCTCTTCGCTCCGTCGTCGAGCCTCACGGTGTGAAGGTTCATCACGTCAACGCGCTCGAGGCGGACTACGACGCGATCCTCGGCGGACAGAGCGCCGTCGTGGTGGCCAATCTTCCTTACAACGTCGCGACGCCACTCGTGTTGCACCTTCTCGAGAGCCAGCCACTCATTACTCGGATGCTCGTCATGGTCCAAAAAGAGGTGGGCGAGCGTATGGCGGCCTACGCCGGTGACGAGGCCTACGGTGCGGTGTCGCTACGGGTGCAGTACTTTGCCGACGCCAAGGTAGTGGGCAAAGTACCGCCGACGGTCTTCGTGCCCAAACCCAACGTGGACTCGGTGCTGGTCTCGATCACTCGACGTGAGGAGCTGCGAATTGACCCGGCCCTCGTGAGTGAGGATGACCTCTTTGGCGTTATTCGTATGGCCTTTGGTCAACGCAGAAAGATGTTGCGTCGCTCACTCGCCTCGTGGACGACCGAGGGCGTTTTTGAACGCTCTGGCGTGGCTGAGACGCGTCGTCCCGAAGAGCTGACCCTCGAGGAGTTCGCGGCGTTGACGGCGGCTAAATGATCGAACTGCATTCGCCCGCGAAGCTGACGTGGTTTTTAGAAGTCACCGGAACTCGCGAGGATGGCTATCACGAAATTCGTGCCGAGATGTTCACGCTTGACTTCGAAGACCGACTCGAGCTCGACGAATCAGGTGACTACCTGCGCCTTGAAGGTCCGTTCTCTGGTGTGCCCCTTGATGAGCACAACATGGTTACGAGGGCCCTCAGCCTTGTCGGGCGTCGCGCTGGCGTGATGTTGCACAAGGTGATTCCTCCGGGCGGCGGTCTCGGGGGCGGCAGCGCGAACGCCGCGGCGATTCTTCGCTGGGCTGGGGGAGTGAGCGCCGGGGCGGCCCTCTCACTTGGCGGTGACGTGCCGTTTTGTCAAGTGGGTGGGCGTGCCCACGTCGAGGGCGTGGGCGAGCGCGTGACTGAGCTTGCCTTCGAGGCGCGAAAGGTGACCCTGGTGTTACTCGGCTTTGGCGTGAACACCCGCGACTGCTACGAGGCCTACGACGAGCTGGCGGCGAGTGGCGTTAGACCAGAGGGTCGCAATCACCTCGAAACGGCCGCGCGCCTCGTTGAACCGCGTCTGGCGACGACGATGGACTGGCTACAGGCGACGTTGGGCGAACGAGTCCACTTGGCGGGCTCTGGCTCGACGCTCTTTGTCGAAGGTCACCTCGAACAAGACCTCACGACCTGGGACGTGCAGGGCCCCGAAGGCTCAGTTCAATTTCGCCAGACCAACACCACGCCAAAAGAGGCGTAGGAGGAACTATTTACCGGCGGCGCGACGCTGGAAGCGGGTTCGCTTCAGCATCTTCTTGTGCTTTTTCTTACGCATGCGCTTACGGCGCTTCTTAATTAGTGATCCCATGGCTTGAAGAACACTACTAGGTTTTTTAATAGGCTCATTTTGGAGGATTTCTCGTGACCTGGCATCTCGACCACGTGCAACTGGCGATCCCTGCCGGTTCTGAATCCCTGTGCGACGAGTTTTACGTCACCTTGCTCGGCTTTCACGAAGAGCAAAAGCCACCGGTCTTAGCGGCGCGAGGGGGTCGCTGGTACGAACGCGACGGCGTTACCGTGCACCTAGGCGTGGAGCGCGATTTCCTTCCCGCAAAGAAAGCTCATCCCGCGTTTTTACTGGATAATTACGACGAACTTCTAGCGACTTTGTCCGACGCGGGGATCATCGTCCGTCCCGACGATTCAATTCCTGGCACGACACGCTGTCACGTGGATGATCCGGTTGGGAATCGAATTGAGTTGGTTGACGGAACTACTTCTCGTTGACGCGCTCGATGTTGAGTGCTTGGCGAGGACAACCCCGCACGGCGTAACGAGCTGACTCGTAGGCGCTCATATTCTCAAGGGGCGTCAGCTCCTTTTTAATGATTGGATAACCCCACTCGTCCATCGTGACGAGTTCTGGCGCGAGTTCGTGACAGTGGCCAAAGCCGTCACAGAGAATGGGATTGACTTTAAGAAGAAAGGCTCCGGGACGTCGTCTTACTCCCATATGAGTTCTTCCTCACGTTCGAGCATCGGAACTGAGGCGTAACGCTTCTGTGAGCGTGTGGCATGACAGGGCACCCCCCGCGCGTGCTGCCTGACGTCGTCGTCAAAGACGTCCAGAGCCGAGCGCACAAAGCGCACGACACCGTCGGGGTGGCGACACGCCCCTCGACCGTCGATGACGCCGCAGCGCTCGACCAGTCGATTGAGCGCCGTTGATGAGGTACTGGTGGAGAAGCTCAACTCCGTCAGATCTTCGCCGAGGGCCGGCAGGCCAAAAGCGCACGGTCCACACTGGCGAGCGCTCTCGTTCGCCATCCACTTGACGACTCGTGTGGTTTCCACAACACCACAACCTTCTCGGCCTAAGACCACCATCACGCCCGCGCCGGTCGTGGCGCCGAACGCGCTGAGACGCGTGTTGTCATAGGGCACGTCGAGGTTTTTGCCGGACAACCAGGTGCCGCCGTAGCCGCCGAGCAGGACTGCCTGTGGCGAAGGATCGGCGCCCCCCACGTCCAAAATGTTGCGAATGGGCGTGCCGAGAGCGGCTTCGATGACGAGGGGACGCGCCACGGCGCCGCTGAGCGATATGAGCGCGGAGCCCGGGCTCTGTTCGGTGCCAAGTTCGCGAAACCACTGCGCGCCGAAACGGCCAATGAGTGCAACGTTTGCGCACGTTTCGGCGTTATCGACGAGCACGGGGTGACGATCGAGTTTGAGGATGGTTGGTCGAAGCGGGCGGTACTGAGGCAACGATTCGTTGTCATCGAGCCAGTGAACGAGCGCTGACTCTTCGCCCGCCACGTAGCGCCACGGAGGCGTGTGAAGTTCGAACTTCACGCTGCGACGAGCTTTGCGTTCCCTCTCGTGGAGCGCTCGCTTCACGTTGTTGACAATCGCCGGACGGTCGCGCGCGACACAGACCATCACTTGATCCGCGCCAATTATTGACGCGAGCATCTCGGCGCCGTCGAGCACTAAATGAGGATTGGTGCTGAGGAGCGTCTGGTCCTTGTGCGAGGCCGGCTCTCCCTCCATGGCGTTGACGACCACGTACTTGTGGTGGCCACGCTGTTCGGCGAGGAGTCGAACCTTGCGGCCCGTTGGAAAGGCTGCGCCACCGCGACCGGTCAAACCTGACGCTTCGAGTTCGCTGAGCAAGTCGCTTCTCGAGTTCGTGGCCGCGAAGATGCTCTCGTGTTGTGCGAGGGTGAGAGGAGTGCCGGGCGTGCCCGACAACAGTCGTGGGAGTTGGTTGCCGAGCACTAGCGCTTCCTCTTCTTGCTTCGTGGACTCGAACTTCTTGGAAACGACGTCGCGCTCGACGGACTCACGCTGCCGCGAAGGGGGCTCGGGGTAGCGGGCTTCTTCACCGCGGCGAGGGGCGAGAGAGCAGTTCTACCGGCCGCGCGTGTTGGACGCGCGAAGTAGCGCCACGTTGCGGTGCCGAGAACGATCAGCGCACAGAGCGCCACGACCAAAAGTCCCGCACCGTTTTTAGCGTCAGTGCCCGTGAGATACGCGTGAGCGATGGCACTGGCGAACGCGAGCCAACTGAGCCAGTGAATGTATCGCCACGTGGCGTTCTTCAAACGGACCTTTAGAAGACTCGATACCCACACCGCGAGTATGAGGTCAAACGCCACCGCACCGATTGCTACGGGTAAGCGCCGATAGTGCGACGCGAAGGGAATAACCGCCGAGAACCAACCTGTGGCGACGAAGGAATCGAGCATGGTTGTCAAAATGTGAATGACCAAAAAGACCAGCGCCACCATGGAAACCGAGCGGTGCAACTCGTTGATCTCGAAGCGTCCAACAACCGTGCCGCCGATTCGATTGGCGACCAGCATCCCGAGCGCCACGACGAGCGTGAAGAGAATCAGCGCAACCATGCCGGTGGCTCTGGTGGTGTACCAGAGATAAGGGGAGGTGAGAGCAATCACGCGTTCACGCTTTCCTCAGGCCAGCCGCCCACAAAGTCAATCGTACCGTCGTGGCGAATGAGGCGACCTGACCAGCCGGCTTGGGCTATGTGGTAGCCAGCCTCTTCGCCCCAGAGGAGCGCTGCGGTGGCAAAAGCGTTGGCGAGAACGCAGCTTCGTGCTGAAACGCTCGCCGTTGCGTAAGGACCCTTTGCGAAGCTCCCGGTGCGTGGATCGACAATGTGATTCACGACAACGTTGCCAGCGCGCCACGTTCGTGTGGTGATCGACGAGGTCGCGACGCCACCGTCGCCCATCGCGATCCTTGGTTCTCGTCCCGTTAAATGCAGAGAGTCGCTGAGGCCAATCACCCATGGACCCTCGGAGCCTTCGCCTCGAAGCGCCACGTCGCCGCCAAGCTCCACGACGACGCCACCACTGGGCGCTACGTCGTTCGCGACGAGGTCAACGAGGAGTGCCTTCGCACTTGAACCAAGGTCGAGTTGACACGGCGCGTCGAGTTGAACGCGGTGGGCCTTCTCGTCGAGGTGAATTGCTGACACGCCTGTTGGCAACACGGGGACTTCTAGCTCTACGTTCTCGCGCAGGATTAACTCGTCGTAGTCAACGTCGTAGCCCAGCGCTAATAACGCAGGCAACACGGTGGGGTCGCAGAGTCCCTGCGTAGCGTTGGCCGCGTCGAGAGCGGCACGCAGCGCACGTTGAAACGTCGAACTGATCGACGTGACGTCGCCGCAACTGGCGTTAAGGCGCGAAATCTCAGAGTCGGAGCGAAATCGATTGCACGACTTGTCGACTTGATCGAGCCAGTACCAGAGTCGCTCCTCGGCGAAGTCCATCTGATCGGTGCGTTGCGTGGCCAACGAACCCGAGAGTCCCCAGATCTCGAATTTCATATCGTTTTAGTAGCAGGTCGTGACGCCAGAGGGCGTTGTGGAACACGTCGTAGTCGTCGTGGTCGGCGCAGTCTTTGGTGGAGCGTACGCCTTGGACGTCGTGGTGGTGGCCGGGGCAACGGTTGGCGTCGTCGTCACGGGCGCCGAATTCGATGTCCCGTCGTCGGACTGAGTCGACGACGAGTCGTCGGTCCTCGCCGTTGGGGCTGTCGTAGTCGGCGCGGGCGAACTCGTTGAGGTTGTCGTGGGCGTTGGGGGAGTGGAACTGACGATTTTGGGGGCACCGGCGAGGTACGTGACGAGTAGCGCCGACATCAATCCAGAGCCCATGAGGAGGACCTGGGTGAGGCGACGGGCGCGCGCGAAGCGACGATCTCGCTGTTGAGGGGTTCGAATTGAGGGGGTCATAAGGTTTCCTTGCTGCCCTCTAGTCTCGTTGCTTATTCTTAAGACCGTTCAGTACAGGCATAAGAAAACTCACAAAATAGTGAGAAATCTACGTTTCAGGCACTTCGGTGAGGGAAATGGTAAATCGAGCGCCGCCGAGCTCAGGATCAGAATCGACCGCGACGGTGCCGTCGAGCTCGTGAACGACCTGGGCCACGATGGAAAGTCCGAGTCCCGAACCTGGAAGGGCGCGAGCGCTCGGCGAGCGCCAGAAGCGGTCAAAGACGAAATCACGGTCTTCTTCGGCGATGCCGGGGCCGCTGTCTGACACGGTGACGACGCCGTTCTTCGCGGTCACCATGATCTCTCCGCCGATCGGCGCGAACTTTACTGCGTTCGTCAAAAGGTTCGAGATGGCCCGGATTAGTCGATCCCGCCTGCCGAGCACCTTGGAAGGTTCAACGTCGACGTTGATCGTGATGTCCTTAATACGCGCGTAGGTCCGCGCGGTATCAATACATTCGTCCACGCAGTCATCGAGTCGTAAGGACTCGATGGCGCCTTCGGAACGCTCACCTCGTGCCAGTTCCCCGAGGTCGGTCACGAGTGCGGCGAGTTCGTCGACTTGGGTGACCATGTCGTCAGTGATTTGGCGAAGTTCTTCGGGAGAAAGCTCGCGAGCGCGAGAAAGAACTTGAGCATTCGTGCGCAGTGAGGTCAGAGGCGTGCGAAGTTCGTGACTGGCGTCAACGACTAACTGACGTTGAAGGGTCTGGCTGTGATCGACGGAACGCAGAAGTCGGTTAAAGACACGACGCAGTCGCCCAAGTTCGTCGGCGTCACCCTCAACCAGGCGATACTGCAAGTCATTCGTTTCGGCGACCGTCTCAATCTCGTTGGTGACTTCTTCGAGCGGGTGAAGGGCTTGACGGGCCAAGAAAATTCCTAAGCCCAACGCCAACAGCAGTCCGCCGGCTACGACGAGGATTAGTTTCGCGAGAAGATGACCGAGTTCGGTCACCTGACCTGTGATATCGACAATAAAGAGTTCCGCGGAAGTGGTGGGAATGGTATACACGCCCGTTGAACCACTCACAATTGAGTTCTTTGGTAACGGCACCACGAGTTCGCGGTAACTCTGGCCACCAAATGTCACCGTTCGAAGGACTTGGGGACTACGTCCGTTCGCGACGTTCATGATCGTTCTGTCGATCTTCACGCTGGAAGGGGGCGACGTGGCACCTCCTGGGAACACGAGCTCTACGTATGATCCGGTGAAGCGTTGCTCGATGTCGGATGTACCGATGTGCAAGTGCGAGGCTTGAAGCAAAGATTCGTCGACGGCGTTCAGCAACGCGGTTCTCGTCGTGAGGAACGACGCGAGCGCAGCGAGAATGACCGCTATAGCGGCCGCAGCCACCGTGGCAGTAATAACGCGTGTGCGAAACGTCACGCGACTCGAAGCGCGTAGCCCACTCCGCGCACCGTTTGAATGAGGCGCGCTTGGTCTTCATCTTCGAGCTTGCGTCGCAAGTAGCCGATGTACACGGCGAGCGAGTTGGTACCCGAGTCAAAGTTGTAGCCCCACACCAAATCCAAAATCTGGTCTCGTGTAAGTACTTGACGAGGGTGCTGGAGGAAGAGTTCCAAAAGGTCGAACTCAATTTTGGTCAACCCGATGAGTCGGGTGCCGCGGTGAACCTCACGAGTCTGGGGGTTTAACGTGAGATCTTCAAAGCGAAGGGTGGTGCCGTCTCCGTCGCCCACGTTGTGTCGCCGAAGTAAGGCGCGAAGACGCGCCAGTAACTCAGCGAGGTCAAACGGCTTGACCAAGTAATCATCGGCGCCGACATCGAGGCCCTCGACGCGGTCGTTCACCGCGTTGCGCGCGGTCAACATCAGAATTGGGGTGGTGTCACCCGAACGGCGAATTCGTCGACAGACTTCGAGTCCATCAATGTCGGGTAGCTGAAGATCGAGGACAATGGCATCGGGAGCACGCAGTTGTATGGCCTTTAGCGCGCTGGAGCCGTCCTCGAAGAGTTCGACTTCGTAGTTCTCCATTCGCAGGGCCCTGCCAAGGGAGCTTCGAATGGCGGCGTCGTCATCGACAATCGCGACGTAGGAGTTAGGAGTGGGAACGGTTGTCACGTCGCGACTTTCATTGGGTTGTTGTACAGGCTCTATTGTTGCTGGTTGGTATTAAGCGCCTTCAGAGATTCTCTAAGAATCTTTGAAGATTGCCCCACAGTACCTGTAGTGGCGGGTAGTTCAATTGGCAGAACGACGGACTTTGAATCCGTAGGTTGGAGGTTCGAGCCCTCCCCCGCCAGCCAAAAGTGTCAAAAGAGGACGCGCTCGAGCAGGGCGGCCATCACCAAGGGCTGGTCGCCTTGGATTGAGTGACCCGCGTTTTTGACGTGAATGACCGTGGCGTGGGGTAGTCGTCGAAGGAGCTCGGCCTCGTCGGCGTCGTCGACGACGGATCCTTTGGCCATTCCGCGCAGCAACGTGACCGG
>DATCBX010000157.1:0-2383 GCA_036511635.1 Acidimicrobiales bacterium
AAGAGAAACGGTCTTGGAAAAGAGCGAGTCGCAGAAAATCAAGTCTCCGTCTCAGTTGATTGACGCGAGAATCAATGAGTTGGGTGACTGGCGTGGCACCATGCTCAGTCAGCTGCGGACCTTAATCAAGGAAGCCGATTCCGAGGTCGTCGAGGAGTGGAAGTGGCGAGGGGTCCCGGTGTGGTATCACGACGGAATGATCTGTACGGGTGAGACGTACAAGAGTGTCGTGAAGATGACTTTCGCCAAAGGGGCATCACTAAAGGATCCCTCGGGTCTTTTCAACTCCAGCCTTGACGGGAACACAAGGCGTGCCATTGACTTCCAGGAGGGCGAGAAGATAAACGGAAAGGCATTGAAAGCTCTCGTTCGCGCCGCCGTGACCTTGAATAAGTCCAAAGGCAAAAGTTAAATCACGGAAACGAACATTTTCTATCCGTTTTTGCAATACTTCAAAGCCCCGGCGATGGGCACCCATCAATCAATGAGGGCATGTCAAAGGAGTTTCTTAGATTCAGTCTCTTCATAAATCTTCCCTGCGTTTCTCACGAAGGAACCTCCCTTTATGCTGTTCGACTTCAAGTATCGAACATCCGAAGAGGAATGCCATGACGAATCCGACCACGTTCACCTACGCAGACCAAACGGTAAATCGTCTCGGTTACGGTGCCATGCGCATCACTGGACCAGGCGTCTGGGGCTATCCCAAAGATCGCGCGGAGTGCCTCGCGGTACTGAAGCGTGCCGTGGAGTTGGGTGTCAACTTCATCGACACGGCTGATTCCTACGGACCTACGGTCTCCGAAGAACTCATCGCCGAGGCCCTGCATCCCTACGGCAACGTGAAGATCGCTACCAAGGCCGGCCTGTTGCGCACTGGCCCGGACGTGTGGGTGCCCTGTGGCCGTCCGGACTACTTACGCCAACAGTGCGAGTTATCGCTTCGCCGACTCGGTCAAGACTCGCTCGACCTTTTTCAGCTACACCGCATTGACCCGACGGTCCCCAGCGAAGAGCAGTTCGGTCTGCTGAAGGCGCTACTCGATGAAGGAAAAGTACAGGCCATCGGGCTTTCTGAGGTCTCAGTTGACGAAATCAAACTGGCGCGGCAGATGGTACCGATCTCGACGGTTCAGAACCTCTACAACGTAACGAACCGCAAGAGCGACGACGTACTTAACTACAGCGAGGAGCAGGGCATTGGCTTCATTCCCTGGTTCCCAATTGCGGCTGGCGACCTCGCACGACGTGGTGGACCACTCGACACACTGGCAACTGCACAAGGTGCAACCGTTGCGCAGTTGTCTCTCGCGTGGCTGCTCCGTCGCTCACCAGTGATGTTGCCGATTCCGGGCACATCAACGGTGACGCACGTAGAGGAGAACCTCGCCGCGGCCCTCATCACGCTCGATGACGCAACGTTTGACGCTATCGACGTGCTTGGCGTTTAGGCCGGTCCGTTCATCAACTAGCGAAGAGTTCGGGCCTGTCGGTGGCAACTCCCTGGCATCGCGGCGACGATCAGGCTCACTAGACCGCGGTCTGCCGTGTCCAACGATGAATGGGCGACGCCGCTCAATGTATCGATGACCCCAGACGTGGAGAAGTACGGTGGGACAAGATGAGAATTCTGATTGCCGAAGACGACCGAGCACTTCGCGATGTTCTTCAAAGAGGGTTACGCGAAGCTGGCTACGTTGTCGACGTAGTTCAAGATGGAGAGGCTGCTGAAGCCGCTCTTCTGCGAGAGGAATATGAACTCGCCGTCCTTGATTGGCGAATGCCTGGGCGCACAGGCGTAGAGGTAGTCGACCGAATTAGAAGGGCAGGAGTCCTTATACCGATTCTGCTTCTAACCGCCCGTGACGCTCCGACTGATCGGGTGCATGGACTCAACTCGGGCGCGGACGACTACCTCATCAAGCCCTTCGAGTTCCCCGAACTCCTTGCAAGACTTCAAGCTCTCCAGCGTCGCCCGGCGTTACGCTTCGCTCCCGACATCACCTGCGGCGATCTTCTCTTCAACCCGAGTTCGAATCAGTTGCGGGCGAGCGATCGACCAATCGAACTCACCACCACAGAGACGTTGCTCATTGAGCTGCTGATGCGACGAAGTCCGTCAATTGTCTCGCGCGACGCGATCGCGAACCAGGTATGGGACGACGCTTCACGCGTCACCAGCTCGAACACTATTGAAGTGCACGTCGCGCGTCTGCGATCCAAGTTGGCGCACTGTCAAGCCAAGATCGAGACAGTTCGGAGCTTGGGTTATCGCGTGGTCCCCCAATGAGAGCGTCCATTCCTGTCCGACGACACGCCGCGATGGTCGCCGCTATTGCCACCGCAGTTGGTACGGCCTGCTTCATTGCGCTCGTGATGATCC
>DATCBX010000158.1:0-3081 GCA_036511635.1 Acidimicrobiales bacterium
TCGTCGTCGCGCCCGACCACTGGACGTTGCCCGAGTCGGCCCACCCTTGATTCGACTCGTTCTTTCTGACGTCGACGGCACCCTCGTCAACCGCGAAAAGGGACTGACGAAAAAGACAATTCATGCAGTGCAACGTCTCAGAGAAAACGACATTTTCTTTGCGGTCACGAGTGGCCGCCCTCCTCTCGGTCTCACGATGCTCATCGAACCACTTGACCTCACGACACCGCTCGCCGCGTTTAATGGTGGGCTTATCGTCGATCGCGACCTCCATACGCTGCAGGAGTTGACCATCAGCGACGACATTGTTGGACCTATTATCGACGTCCTCAACGATCACGGTCTCTCCGTGTGGGTGTATCAAGGAACTGACTGGTTTGCCCTTGACCTCAAGGGACCTCACGTTGAACGCGAAGCCGAAGTCTGCGCCTTTGGCCCCACGCAGTTGCTGAACTTCGACGCGGTGCGCGGCGATATCGTCAAGATCGTAGGTGTCAGCGACGAACCCGCGGTAGTGACACGCGCGACCGAGACTTTAAATAGTCGTTTCAGCGACGGTGTCTCAGCGACGAGCTCACAGACTTATTACATCGACGTCACCCATAAGGACGCGAATAAGGGAAACGTGGTTCACTATCTCTCGAGGACGCTCTCCCTCGACACCGACGAGATTGCGGTCGTTGGTGACATGTCAAACGATCTTTTGATGTTCGACGTTGCGGGAGTGAGCATCGCGATGGGTAACGCTTCGAACGAAGTGAAAGGTCGAGCGACCTACGTCACCACAAGTAACGCCGACGAAGGTTTCGCTCACGCGATCGATAACTTCATCCTCGATCGAGAGTAGCAACCGATCTACGTTTTCGTCTTGTTCCCTCGAACCCAATAACCCACGGGTAGTAGTTCCGAATTGAAGCGTGCCCGGAACGCGCCCCATAGGCCCTTTGGCTGCCAGAGCGCAACGATGACAGCGAGTGAACCAAAGATAATCAAGTACCACACGCCATACTGTTGAAGGGACTGTTGAAGCGTGAAGTAGATGATGGAGCCAATGATTGGACCTTCGATCGTGCCAAGTCCCCCAATCATCGACACGAACAGCATCTCCGCGGCCCACTGCAGGTTAAAAACACTCGATGCTTGAACGAAGGGTTGGCTAATGGCGAGAACAGCGCCGGCGGCTCCACAACCGCCCGCCGCGATGACGAAGATAAGTCGTCGAGCCGATTGCACGTTCACCCCTGCGCTACGAGCAGCGACCTCATTGTCACGAATCGACGCCAAGACAAGGCCGAGACGGCTTCGCAATAATACGTAGGTACCAGCAACAACAATGAGCGCTACGAACCACGTAGCGAGGTACGCGTCGTGAGCGGTCTGCGTGGGACTCAGGTTCTGTAGTCCCGGCATCAACTTGCCCGTTCCCCCACCCAAGTACGCCACCGTCAAAATCACCAACATCGCCGTGTCCGACACCACCCAGGTAGCGATAGCGAAGTAGCCACCGCGTAAACGAAAGAGCAGGAACGTCACGGGCACCGCGATCAGCGCACAGACCACTGTCGAAAAGGGAATCGTGACAAATGGATTCATTCCCTTAAGAGCAAAGAAGAGGGTTGCGTAGGCACCGAGCCCGATGAATGCCTGTTGACCAATTGAAATCATGCCCGCGTAACCCGCGAGCAGATTCCACATGGTGGCCATAATCACCAAAATAAAGAAGTTCATTAAGGTCGCCGAATACTGAGCGGGAAATATCCACGGCGCTGCAGTGAGCAGAATAACGAGGATCAACACCCCAATAACCGTGTAAATCGGCGAGTTGGTAGAACGACGAATTGACGGACCAATCCGAGAGCGCGACGAGGGCTCTAGAAGACTCACGAGAGCGCCGTCTTATTTCCAAAAAGACCTTGAGGGCGAACCGCGAGTACCAGAAGGAACAAGATGTTGCCCGCGAGTACCTGATATTGGAGATTGATGTGCGCGCCGAACTGTTGCGCTATGCCTAGGGCAATGCCGCCAACGAGCGTGCCCCAGAGTGACCCGATGCCACCAATAACCACCGCTTCAAAGGCGTACAACAAGTTAATGCCGCCCGAAGTCGGAGCAAACTGAGTTGCCATGCCGTACGCGATGCCCGCTAAAGCGACGGTCGCGAACGCGATGGCGGCGGCGATGCCGAAGATGTGTCGATAGTTCGCTCCGCTCAACTGCGCAGCTTCGCGGTCGTCAGCGACGGCACGAATAAGACGACCGATGCCGGTCTTTGAAAGAAATAACTGCAGCATCCCAAGGACTAACACCGCCACCGCCAAGACGCCGAGCGATACGTAGGAGATATAGATGATCGAGGCGGGGTGCCAGGATTTGCTAATGAGGCTTCCGATATTGACGGACTGGCTGTTCGCGCTGTAGATCTCGAGCAGGAGATTTTCAATGACCACCGAGAGACCGAACGTCACGAGCAGCGTCGTAAAGGGATCCCGGTCGATGCTCTTTTGAATGAGGGTTCGCTGCAGTACATAACCGACGAGTCCAAATATCGGCACCACAATGACGAACGACCACAGCCCGGGGATGTGGAGCTGTGGCACCAGAAAGACCGCCACGTACGCCGCAACCACTGCCATGTCCCCATGTGCCAAGTTGATAACTTTCAGCACTCCGAACATGAGCGAGAGACCACAAGCGAAGAGTGCGTAGAAACCCCCAACTAACGCACCTTGGATAATCACGTTGAGCCAAATCATCCGTCAGCTTCTCCTGTCGAACTCGAATGGCTGATGTCGGCGCCAAAGTAGGCACGGTCTATCTGGTCCGACGTGAGATCGGCCGGCGTACCGACGAGCGACGTTCGCCCTTCGAGCAGGCAGTGCACTCGATCGGCGACAGCAACTCCTTGGGCGACGTCTTGTTCGACGAGCAAAATACTTACCCCGTTGGCCAAAATTTCGGGGACGAGAGCGTAGATACGCTCAATGACGATCGGGGCTAAACCGAGGGAGAGTTCATCTAGTAGAAGGACCTTGGGGTTAGCGACGAGCGCTCGACCAATGGCGACCGCCTGTTGCTCACCAC
>DATCBX010000159.1:0-6616 GCA_036511635.1 Acidimicrobiales bacterium
TGTTGCTGCGCGGCTTGAAGGACACGATCAGTATCTAGGCACTCCGTTCGCCACGTTGGATCAACGGCGAGATCAAAACACTTGAACGATCCGTCGCCAAACTGCACGTAGGCAACGTCGTCGCTCAGTGATACCGCCAGATTACGTTGGGCAAGAACCTCATTCGATGCTTGTGACGCGCCAGCCTCACGAAGCAAGAAATAGCGACTATCCCACTCGTAGTGGGCTGCGCCGCGCCACGCCACCTCGGTGCCATTTAAGAGTGGCGCCAAGGAGCGACCATCACACTGCACGGGCTCCTCAATGCCCAACGCGTCAGCGAGGGTCGGAAGTAAGTCCACGTTCTCCGTGAAGCGACCGACAGAGGTACCGCCTTTAGACCGAGGATCACGCCAAAGTCCAAGGATGTGATAGCTCTGCGGAAAGAAACCGAGCTTTTCGATGAGGCCGTGGTCACCGAGTTGTTCACCGTGATCGGAAGTCACCACAACAAGCGTGTCACTCCACTCCTCTCGCTCTTCAAGAGCATGGACGACGCGCCCAAGTTGCGCGTCTACTTCTGAGATCATGCCGTAGTACTGCGATTTCAGATGGCGCATCGCGACTTCATCGGTGGGCGCCGACGACGCTCCCCACGTAAGCGCAGCTTCGTGCAGTGGATGACGACGACTGCTCTCAACGGGTGCGATGGGCATCTCCACGTCCGACGGGTCGTACATTTTCGAGAACTCGCCAGCGGCGGCGTAGGGAGGGTGCGGCCGAAGGTAGCTGAGATGAGCAAACCACCCACTCTCTTGGTGATCGAGCCAATCGAGAAATCGCGTCGTGAGAAAGCCGCTGAGTGAATCCTCAACTGGTCGATCGGGCTCTCCGCGCAGCGGCCCGGCCCAACCACTTTCGACGTCGTAACCCTTGGATCGCAGATACTGCACCCAACCCGCCTGACTTTCGGGCAGATACAGGCCCACCGAAAATCCGGGCAAGATGCCGTCGTAGTAGTCAAGGCGCGGATCGTCGGCGCCATTGGCTTGAGAAGGGTCAACCCCTTGATCGGTGTAGCCAAAGAGCGTTGGGTCATACCCCGCGCGCCGTGCGACCAGTGCCAAGTTGTCGAAACCGTGAGCGAGCGGCGTTCCATTGGCCACCACACGATTATTCATTTGATACATCCCGGTGTAGAGCGCGGCGCGACCGGGAGAACACGGTGCGGCCTGAGAGTAGTGACGCTCCAAGCGCACGCCCTCTGCTGCCACGCGATCGAGCGTCGGCGTTTTGACGAGAGGGTGGCCTGCCGCTCCATAAGAGTCGCCTCGAAACTGGTCGAGGGTAATAAAGAGAACGTTCACGACGACGCGACCTCAACCAATCGATGAAGATGCGACGCGAGATCGTCAAGGATCTCGAGCGCCTCGGGCACGACGCCACCCATTTCGAGAAATCCGTGCACCATGCCTTCGGCTTCAAGTAGTTCGACCTCGACGCCAAAGTGCCCGAGCAACCCGGCGTAGGCCACGCCTTCGTCGCGCAGCGGATCACATTCTGCGACAACGACGATCGCCGGCGCGACGCCAGAGAGATCAAAACAGAGCAGCGGCGTCACGCGGGGGTCAGTGTGATCGTTCCAATCGCCGAGATATTGGCGATAGTCGTAGCGCAAGTTCTCCAGGTCCAAGAGATATCCCTTGCCGTAGGTGTGGGCCGAGTCGGTCACAAGTTCGGGACCTAATGTCGGATAGATCAGGACTTGCGCGGCAATTCCTAGGTTCTCGTCACGAAGCTGTGAGGCAGCAACCGCAGTGAGATTGGCGCCAGCCGAATCACCCATGATGATGAGCTGCGCGTTGGCGGCACCAAACTCACTTCGGTTACTCGCGACGTATCGTGTCACGTCCATCGCGTCGTCCAATCCCGCAGGGAATGGGTGCTCAGGCGCGAGTCGGTAATCGACAGCCAAGAATCGCATCTTGGTGTCCAGGGCTAGTCGGCGACAAAGGAACTCGTGGGTATCGAGGTCTCCAACGACAAAACTTCCTCCGTGGAAATAGAGGACGAGAGCTTTGCCTTCGTCACCCTGGGGAACGTAGAGTCGCGCGTTCAGCGTTCGGCCCTCTAAGGGCAACAATCGGTCCTCCTGGAGGGCCATGGACGCCATCTCGCCTTGCATGGCGAAGGCCTCCTCACGAAATGTCTGACGACGTTCAGCGACACTCACGTTCGAAAGAGGCGCCTCAGGGCTCTCTTGGGCTTGGCGAAGATAGGGTTCAAATGCTGGATGGACCACGGTCACCTCCTAGCTTCAAGACTAGACATCGCGGAGAAGATGGTGTCAAGGTTTCGTCGTCCAACAATTCATAGACTCAGGCAATGAGCTCCAACGGATCAACGTATCTTCGTGCAGCCCACGGATTCACAAACACTTTGTCGATTGTCAAAGAAGGCCAGTGGCAAAATCGCACCCCGTGCGACGAGTGGAATGTGACCGACTTGGTAGAGCATGTGGTCGCAACCCATCACCGGGTGTACACAATGGCCGACGCCGACGGAATGGAAGACTTTGGCCCCGATCTCCTGCTCACCGCACAGTGGATCTACGCACTCAGGACCTTTGAGGGAGTGTTGAACGATCCCGATATGTCGATTCAGCCCGTTCCTACTCGCGACGGTAAACAGCCGTTCTCCGCTCTCATCGAAGGAATGCTCATGATTGACACGCTGTGCCACACGTGGGACCTGGCGAGAGCAATCGGCGGCGACGAAAGGCTCGACGACGCTGCGGTCACCGTCGCGCATGAAAAACTCATCGAGTTCGGCCCGTCGATTCGAAACCCCAGTGGTTTTAAAGACCCTGTGACGCCACGTCACGGCGCCGACGCTCAGACTTTGTTACTCAACTTCGCCGGTCGCGTCGTTTAAGCAAATTTTTTATCTGCCCAAATGACGAGATAAGGATTCGACATGAGTGAAGAACCAAGTAGCACCGCTCCACCCGTCAACGCGGGGCTGGACGATACGAGTGCGGAGACAAATGGCATCGTGCACTCCATTAATGCGCTACCTCGGTCAGTAAAACTTGGCGCCGCGATCGTCATCATTTTGGTGCTCGCGGTGATCTTCGCGATTTGGCGTGACTTTTACTTCCACTGGTTCGAAGTTCATAGTGGCACCGTCAATGAGACCGGTACCTATTACGCCTTTTGGAGTGGTTTCGGATCAGACGTCGGTGAAGCCACCATCGTGGTGGGTATCGTGGCCGCGTGGCGACACCACAACTGCCACGTCAAGGGTTGTCCTCGTCTCGGACGTCCCGTGCCCGGCACGCCCTATGTCGCGTGTCCTCGGCACCATCCGGCGCACGAAGGCACCACACGAGGTGTCTCATTAGAGACCATCTTCAAAGCTCACGAGGCCGCGAAAAAACGGAACGAACATTCGTAGTTGAGCGACCCTCAACGGTGCACTTCCCGCATCAAGTCCAAAAGTAAAAACTTCTTGGAGCGGACGACCGGGCTCGAACCGGCGACCTCGACCTTGGCAAGGTCGCGCTCTACCAACTGAGCTACGTCCGCGTGGTGTATCAATTGTAGCCGACCGAAGTTGTCGCGCCAGCCGCACTTAAGCAGGCGTCGACTCAATAAGACTCGTCGCTTCTTCCAAAACGTAGTCACGGAGTACGCCGAGATCGTCCATCCGATCCGCACACCCGAGGAGCCCAAATTCTAAGTATTCCTCAAATCCAAGAACGGTGATATTAAGAGAAAAGGCGCCGAAAAGTGGTCCGACGGGCGAGGCCGACGCGACACGGTGCCCGCTCAACCAAAGAGGAATCGGTGGTCCCGGTACTGAAGAGATCATAAGGTTCGCCATCGGTACGTATTTGAAAAGCTCGAATGCCGAAATGACTTTCGCGCCGAGAGAAAGCAGTGTGGGTCCGAGCACGCGCGGTACGTCTTGAAATATCTTCGCGCGATGTTGTCGTTGTTCCCCAAGAGTCTTAAGAGCGTCGCTGGAGATGGCGCGCAGGCGTTCCTCGGGGTCGGAAATATTGGTGTGAAGCTTGACGAGCATGCCAGAAATCTGATTACCCAGATTGGCGGTGTCGCCCTCACCACGAACGTTGATCGGTACGAAGGCCACGAGATCTTTCTTCAGTACCTCGCCACGGTCTTCTAGGAGTCGCTTCAACGCGCCACTCGTCGTAGCCATTACAAAGTCGGTCACCGACACGCCACGGGATTTCGACGCCCGTTTCACGTCCGCCAGTGAGACGCGGGTACGGTGATACAGCTTTTCTATCCCTGCGGCCCCGTTGAGCGATGTACGCCTCGCTTCAAACATCGAAGGCTGACTTGGCGTCGCGTGGCGTCGCGCGTGAACCGAAACGACACTGAAAAGAGCACGAAGAATTTCGAGAAGACGAACTCCCCACGAACCTATGTTCTCAAGGATGAGTTCTGGGCGCTGGCGAACACGACTGATCCCCTGTCGCAGGAGACCGAGCGACGTAGTGACCGTTGGTTCCGCCTCTTCGTCATCAACGACGGGCGCTGGTGAGCGAACTTCGGGCGAGATATCAAAAAGGCTGGCAAACGTTTCGGCGCCTGAGACGCCGTCGGCGAGTGCGTGGTGCACTTTGAGCGCCAAAGCCGCGCGACCATCCTCGAGTCCTTCTATGACGAGGAGTTGCCAAAGCGGTCGTTGGGGCGAGAGCGTTCGCGACAGAAACTCAGAAACCAGTGCGTCGAACTGTGCTGGCGTGCCAGGCGACGGCACGACGGAGCGAACAACGTGACGATTGAGATCGAACTTATCGTCCTTGATCAATATTGGCCACGTCATGTCAAAAGGAGCTCGAACGACCCGCTGAGTCAATACGGGAATTTCGTGAAGTCGGGCTTCAATGTTCTTCTGGATGAGTTCAAACCGCTCCTTCGGATTAGCGACGTCACCAGTTTCGAGTTCGATAATGGCGCCGATGTTCATCGCGGTACCGGGAGTCTCGAGAAGGATAAACGCACTGTCGAGCGGATCAAGAAACTTTGTCATCGACCGCTGCTGCCAAAGCCACCTGCACCGCGAGTGGCACTCGGGAGTTCGTCAGTGACGAGAAAGGTAGACGTCGCGAGAGGAATGACGACGAGTTGGGCAATCCGATCACCCTTTTGAATGTGGTAGTCGTGTTCAGGATCGAGGTTCACGAGCGCAACCTTCACCTCGCCGCGATAACCAGGATCGATAAGACCGGGAGCGTTTGCACACGTCACACCATGTTTGGACGCGAGTCCACTTCGCGGCAGTATGAACCCGCCGTGACCTAGGGGAATCGCTACCGCGAGACCCGTGGCGACGAGCGCTCGGCCTCCTCGAGCACTCAGCGTGGCCGCCTCCACCGCGACAAGGTCGCATCCCGCGTCACCTTCATTGGCGTACTGAGGGAGCACCGCATCGGGGTGTAGGACCTTGGCAAAGATTTCCATTCCGGAAGGCTACTCAGGGCGCCGACGTGATTCGGTAGTGTCGCACTGTGCTGGTGTGGATGGATTTGGAGATGACGGGCCTCGAGCCTGATCGTCACGTCATTGTTGAAATTGCCACCTTGATTACCGACGACGAACTAAACGTCATCGCCGAAGGTCCCGATCTCGTGGTGAGCGCCTCAGTCGAACAGCTCGCAGAGATGGGCGCGTTCGTGACCGAAATGCACACGAAGTCTGGACTCCTGCCCGAAATTCTTACCTCCTCAATCTCACTTGTTGAGGCCGAGACAAGGACACTTGAGTTTCTTAAAGACCATATTGACGAGCCGCGCTCGGTGCCACTTTGTGGCAACTCGATAGGAACGGACCGACGGTTTCTCCAGGAGTACATGCCTACGCTGGAGTCCTTTTTGCACTATCGAAACGTCGACGTGTCAACGCTCAAGGAACTGGCACGTCGCTGGTATCCCGATGTTGTCGCGGCGATTCCGGAAAAAGCAACGTCACATCGGGCGCTTGACGATATTCGTGAATCTATAAGTGAACTCGTCTACTACCGATCAACAATGTTCCGACCCAGTAGCGAGACGAACTAATCTCACCAACCATGAGCAATGTCGCCCTTACGCATGTCGAAGCGACAGCGCAGTTGACCGCACCAGGTCAGATGTTCGAGGTTGATCGAGCCGAAGTCGACGGCATCGAAATGGCCGTGTGGAAAAACGCACCGACCAGTTTGCGTCAGATACTCGAGCTTTCTCTAGGCCACGGCGCCAAAGAATTCCTCGTCTACGAAGATCAACGAATCACCTTTGAAGAGCACTACCGCATTAGTTCCACTCTCGCGCAGCGATTAATCGATGATGGCGCCAAGAAGGGCGATCGAATCGCTATTGCGTCGCGCAATCTCCCCGAGTGGATCATGGCGTTCTGGGGATCGATGATTACGGGTGCGGTCGTGGTGCCGCTCAATGCTTGGTGGACGACGGACGAACTGATCTACGGACTAAGTGACTCAGGCGCGTCGGTACTTTTTGTGGACGAAGAGCGACTCGAACGAGTACGTCCGCGACTCGATGAACTCAGCAGCCTGCGAACGATCGTGGTCTTGAGTGAAGATCACTCGCGAAGCACACGACTTG
>DATCBX010000160.1:0-3011 GCA_036511635.1 Acidimicrobiales bacterium
GTTCCCAAACGTATGGCAGCTCGTCTCAGAAGTGGAATGCGTGACGAGACCCAATACCCAACTCCTCGACATCTTCGCGGCAATGTTTCCGTGCGGATCGGTCACGGGTGCGCCAAAACAGAGCGCGATGGACATCATCGCGGAACTTGAGCAAAGCGAACGCGGTGTCTACTGCGGCGCTATTGGCCTGTTGAGTCCGAGTCCTCACGGCGTGCACGCACGCTTCAGCGTGGCGATTCGTACGGCAGTAATTGACCAACGAAGTGGACGAGCTCGCTTTGGCAGCGGTGGCGGGATAGTCGCCGATTCACGGCCCGAGGGTGAGTTTCGAGAGATGGTCCTCAAGGCCGACATGCTGAACTCTGTGTCGTCTCGTCCTTTTCGTCTCCTCGAGACATTTCGTTATTCTCCAGTTGGTGCCAATGACAAGCTGCTACGTCACCTCGATCGTCTCGTGCGCTCGGCAGAGTTCTTCGGATTCCGCGTTCGAGAGGACCTCGCGACGTGGGTCGCGTCGAGACTCGTCAGTGTTTCCTACGAAGCTCGCGTCCGGTTGCTCCTCTCGAGAAACGGAAAACTTGAGATCCAGACGACACCCGCGCCCGATCCTCACCAGGCGCCACTCCGACTGATGGTTGATCGTGAACCCGTATCGAGTCAGTCGATCATGCTCTTTCACAAGACCACGCAGCGCAACGTGTACACCAAACGACGCAGAAGATTTCCCGAAGCTGATGACGTCATCATGGTGAACGAGCGTGGCGAGTGCACCGAAGTAACGATCGCCAATCTGGCGATTCGAAAGGGTGCACGTTGGTTTACCCCGCCACTTTCGTCGGGGTGCCTTCCGGGAGTCGAGCGTGCTCGGTTGATCGAGCAAGGGGTCCTTACCGAAGCGATAGTCACGCTCGAGGAACTTCGAGTTTCGGACGCCGTTGCGGTCATCAACTCGCTTCGCGGCTGGCAAGACGCCGTAGTAATAGGTGAGCTCTCGTCGGCGTCCAGTGAGGTTTCGGCAACTGACGCGTCATCTCGCCAGTTGAGCGCACTCTAGAGTTTGCCAATGCAACGATTCATTCTCACGCTGAGATGCCCAGACCGCGCAGGAATTGTCCTGGCGGCAGCGAAGAGCATCGGAGACCTCGAAGGCAACATCGTCGAGAGCGATCAGTTCTCGGATCCTCCGACGGGACTGTTCTGCATGCGGATCAGTTTTGACAGCCCTCGAAGTCTTGAAGAAGTTAAAAACGCTCTCGAGTTCCACCTCGGGGTCTTTAATCCACTGCTCGGAGTTCGACCTGAGGCCCAGCGTCGCCGTGCGTTGGTGATGGTCTCAAAACTCGATCACTGTCTCGTTGACCTGATGTATCGCTGGAACATCGACGAGTTGGCGGTGGACATTCCGGTCATTGTGTCGAATCATTTGGACTGCGCGCCGATTGCGGAGCGGTACGGTACACCGTTCGTTCATCTTCCAGTGACGCCGGATACGAAAGATGAGGCCGAAACCGCACTCAAAGATCTGGTTGCGCAACACAACATTGACTTCATCGTGCTCGCGCGCTACATGCAAGTGTTGTCGCCGGCCTTCTTTGAAACCATGCCGGGCAACATCATCAATATTCACCACTCGTTCTTACCGGGGTTCAAGGGCGCGAAGCCCTACCACCAGGCCTACGAGCGCGGCGTGAAACTGATTGGCGCTACTGCCCATTACGTTACGGCAGAGCTTGATGAAGGTCCGATTATCGAACAGAGTGTCAACCGCGTTACCCACGCTCAGTCAGCGAGCGACCTCGTCGCGATAGGCCGTGACATTGAACGCACGGTGTTGGCGCGCGCCGTTCGACTCCAGGCCGAGGATCGCGTGATGCTCGCGGGCAACCGGACCATCGTCTTCTAGACGTCGCGACGTTAGCCTGCACGGTGCCAGTCGGCGGTACGTTTCCTTGCGGTTCGACGCGTCGGATAAAGCAACACTTCACGTAAAGAGGGCCGCTTCCTTTGTAACGGTCTAATGACAATTTTCGACAAACAATTGCACTCGCGTCACCAGGAGTCGCTATTTACTTGGTCGCGTCGCTTTTTCTGTATTTAACCGGAATCTCGGCTCGATCAGTTTCTAACTTCTCTCTCAGCTTGTGCAAATTTCGCGGACAACATCAGGAGTAGACCTTGGCAAGGAGCAGCGTTTAATCGCGCGAGTTCATTCGTCAAGCAAGGGAGGCGTCCATGAAGAAAGTGATGAATCGCGGAGGTGGCCGTAGGTCCGTTCGTTCAACGCTGTCGACACTTCTCACTCTGGGAGCGTGTTCAACGATCTTGGCGACTGGTTTGATCTTCGTTTCCGCTTCCCCAGCGTCAGCTGCACAAGCTACCAAGCTCGCCTTCACGACCCAGCCGCCCACGACCACCGTGGCCGGAGCGACCCTAGCAACGTTCAAGGTCTTAATTGAAGACGGGACGAACGCTCCCGCAACCACGGACTTGACAGACTCCGTCACTATCTCTTCTTCGTGCGCGCTTGGGGGCACCGCGGTTGCCACGGCGAGTGGCGGGATTGCAACGTTCAGCGCGCTCGCAATTGATACCGGCACTTCTTGTACTCTCACGGCCACCGACACCTCGACAACGCTGGCAACGGCAACAAGCACGGCGGTGGCGGTCAGTCCGAGTGCCGCGAACAAAGTCGTGTTTACGACCCAACCACCTACGACCGCAAACGAGGGAGCAGACCTTGCAACGTTTAAGGTCACTGTAGAAGACACGTTTGGCAACGTGCTCACTACGGGTACCGGTGCGGTAGACACCGTTACGATTTCATCCGCGTGCACCCTTGGTGGCACCGTGACCACGACGGCAGTTGCCGGCGTGGCCACGTTCAGCGCGCTCAAGATAAATGACACCGGCGCTTGCACTCTCACGGGGAAAGATACGTCGAGAAATCTGACGACGGCAACGAGCACGTCGGTGACGGTGAGTCCGGGTGCGGCTTCCAAAGTCGCCTTTAC
>DATCBX010000161.1:0-4846 GCA_036511635.1 Acidimicrobiales bacterium
AGAGAAACGACGCAAGAAGTCCAGTTCGCAGTCGCGGCCACCTCGGCCAACGAAAATGAAGGGTGGAGCGCCCGCGCGTCTCGAACAGAGCAGACCGACAACACCCGTCGTGACGCCTGTAGTCACGGAAGAGCGCCGCCGCCTGCTCTTTACTCCGCTTGAGCAGGCCCGATTCGACGTCGATCATCCCTTGGTCGGCACGGTACTCGTGTTGGATGTTCCATTTGACGTCCCGGACTCTGACCAGCCCGACGTCACGTCGAAAGATCGCCCGGTGTTGGTCGTGGCGGCGTCGAGTCAAGAGTTGCTTGTTCGCCCGCTCTATTCGAATACTTCGCCGTCGAGGACGGTCTTTCAGCCGTGGCGCCGTTTGGGCCTCGACCACGTGTCCTACATCGAGGACACCCGCGTTGTCATTTCCGACGTGCACTTCGACGCGCTCCATCAACTAGGTCAGCTCACGACGTCGGAGTGGAACGCTCAGTCGTAAGACGTAAGAACTTTGTGCGCTCTTACGTTCTGATTTGAGCCCCTTCGACTTTTTTTACGCTCGCGCGACCGGGCCAGTGAACAATCAACGTCGCAACACCCGCGAGAGCTAAAGCCAGTCCGGCGAGCTGAACACCAACAGATCCGCTGTGCGATTCTTGACCGAGTAGGAGTCGCTCATCAAGAGCCCGCACCAGTCCCCAAATAATCATGCCTAACGAGGTAATAACGCCAACGGACTGCCTGAGTCTCGTGCGTTCGAGCGCGAGGAGAAAGAGCCACGTGAGTCCGTCTTCCATTCCTTGTATTAACGGCACGGGTACACGTCCGCCGACCTGACCGGCATAGTGAATACCAAACCACTGGGTGGTGAGGTGTCCGCCACCGTCGACCATGAACTGTGGGCCAAGAAACCGCCCAAGTGCCCATCCCGCGATCAGCGCGGGCACGAGGGCGTCGGTGAACTTGGTCAACTTCGTTCCGGGCCACCAACGACGCTGCAGCACGACGCCAACGACCAACGCCAACGCGATGCCGCCGAAACTAGCGAGGCCGCCCTGCCAGACGGCGATCCAGCGACCGGGGTGAGCGGAGTAATAACTCCAGTTGGTGGCGACGTTTGCCAGGCGCGCGCCAATCAGACCGCTGACTAAGAGCCAGAACGTAAAGCGTGCGAAGGGCTCGACGCTCAGCCCTGAACGCTCCAAACGACGTCGCGCGTAGGCGTAGGCCACGAAGGCGGCAATGGCGAGGCCAAAGCCGTAGGTGTGAAAGAGCAGTGGACCGATATGAAACGAAGTGGGAACGCCCGACACGCCTAGGCCCGGGGGCGACCGAGACCAGCGAAGCCGTAACCGAGTCGAACTGGCACGATGTGGACGAGCGTTCCGGTCATTTCGGCCTCAATCATGTCACCGTGGCCGACGTACATCGCGACGTGCTCGTCACCGTTGTAGCCGTAGAAGAGAAGGTCACCGGGTTGGATGTCGATGAGAGGAACGCGCATGGTGTCGGAGTACTGACCGCCGGAGTAGTGGGGGAGAGAGATGCCCGCCGCGTCGTACGCCAACATCACGAGACCCGAACAGTCCACTCCCGAGCGGCTGGCGCCACCCCAGACGTAGGGCGTGCCAATGAAACCCTCCGCGGCGCGAATGGCGATGTTGGCCTTGGAGTCCGGCGGCGGTGCGGGAAAGCCCGCGATGGCCGTCGCACTGCTCAACGTATTCGCCGACGACGCCGCCGCCGCTGCTTGGTCTTCACTTATGAAGACCGCAATCTGACCTTTGACTTGGCTGAGCGTGTTATTGAGCGAGGCTTGGAGAATTTTGGACTTGTGGTACGACTTGGCAGCGTCTTGGGTGACGGCGCGCGCGTGGGCGTCCTCAGCAGCGAGGAGGCCGCGCTCTTGCGTCAATCTGATTCGGTCGCTCTTCAGACTGGCGATCGTGGAGCTGATGTTGCCTTCGGCGAGTTGAGAATAGACGTTGGTTGCGCCAATCTTTGAGGCGTCTTTGGTGAAGAGAGGATTGTTACCCGCTGACGCGCCGTTGGTGACGTAGGCAAAGACCACGTCCGCGCGAAGTTGGGCGTTGCCCTTGTCCACGTTGCCCTGAATGGCCGCGACGGTGGCCTTGGTATTCACGATGATGTTGTTGAAATTCTTGAGTTTGATCTGAGCTTCGTCGTAGCGCTGGCCCAGCCTGTTGACTTCAGCATTGATTCGATTGATCTGATTTAACAAGATCTTTGCTTTGGTGCGATCGTTCGTCAGATTGGAGGCGCCGGCCGGACGTGACACAACTGTCACAGTGCTCAAGGTCACTGCGACAACAGCCAAGATGGAGAAAATCCACCGGAACCGCCTGAGTTCCTTAAGAGGCCTTAGCGGCGTCAGCACGCTGTGCTCGACGTCAGTCACCGGACCAGGCTAGTTGCTAGGGCGCTTTGAGAGGGCTAGCTCAATCGTAAGAATCGACGAAATACCTGATCAACATGGTCAAGACTTTCGTACGTACCGCTGAACACGACCTTCGAATCTGGCTATATATCGCCTCGCGCATAGGCTCGTGCCCATGTCCCAGCGCTCTAAAAGACTTCCTCGTCGTTCCTGCCTCTCTACTCCGGGCTCGTCGGATCGATTCCTCGCCAAAGCCCCAACCGCGGTGGCCGATTTTTCTTTCCTCGACCTCGAAGACTCCGTAGCTCCCAAGGAGAAGGTCGCGGCTCGCGCCAAGGTCGTTCACGCAATTCGCACGCTGGATTGGGATGACCGAGTGCTGTGCGTGCGGGTCAACGCGTGGGATACCCCCTGGACCTACGGGGACATTATTGAGGTCGTAGGTAGCGCGGGTGAACGACTCGACGAGGTCATGTTGCCCAAGGTTCGACGCGCCTCAGACGTCGTGGCGCTGGATCTGTTGCTCACTCAAGTGGAACGAAACGCCGGTCTGCCCGTTGGTCATATTGGCATCGAAGCGCAGATTGAGACCGCAGAAGGCCTGATCAACGTGGAGGAAATCTGCGCCGCTTCGTCACGCCTCGAGTCGATTGTCTTCGGTCCTGCGGACTTCGCCGCGTCCATTGGCATGCCCGTGACGACCATTGACGAGACGATTCACCAAGCTCCGTCAAATCCTTTTACGTATGTTTTCTCGAAGATCCTCATGGCTGGTCGGGCCAACGGACTGCACGTCATTGACGGACCATTTCTCAAGGTGCGCGACCTTGACGCGCTTCGCTTTGCCGCCACGATCACCGCGTCCTACGGCTTCGATGGTAAGTGGGCTCTGACCCCCGACCAAGCGCTGGTGCTCAACGAGGTGTACTCGCCAAGCCAAGAACTCTTTGACAAATCCTTCGACATTCTTGACGCCTACAAGGTTGCGACTGAAGATAATCTCACGGGCGCGGTGATGTTCGGCGACGAAATGATCGACGAAGCCTCAGCGAAAATCGCCAACTCCTTCGTCGCTCGAGGCGCTCGATCAGGCATGACTCGCTCGTCAAAATAGTCCTTTCTTACTAGGAGACCCTCCTATTAAGGTGTGGCTATGGCTACTGTGACTGTCTCGCCAACGTCGAGGCGAAGTCGCTTTCGCGCGGCGTTTTCTCCCTCGGAGTGGCGCAGCCTCTACGGCATGTTTGGCTTCATCTTGTTTTTGCACGTGGCCGGCGGGACAATTCTTATCTTCGCCTCGATGCAGCACTACGGCGCGGGTAGTGGCAAGTTGCTCGGCGTCGGTACGGGAGTCTTGGCCTACACGCTGGGCATGCGCCACGCCTTTGACGCCGATCACATCGCCGCGATTGACAACACGACGCGAAAATTCATGTCCGAAGGCAAGCGACCGATGTCGGTGGGCTTCTTCTTTTCACTCGGCCACTCGACGATCGTCTTTTTGCTGACGGTCTTGCTGGGCCTTGGCGCACGCGCGTTGGGTAGTCAGGTGAGCAACGTCCACTCACCACTTCATCACTGGACCGGACTCTTTGGCACACTCGTGTCAGGCAGTTTTCTCTACCTCATCGCCACCTTGAACCTCGTCATCTTGGTGGGCATTCTTCGACTCTTCATCCAGATGCGTCAAGGCCGCTTTGATGACTCTGAGTTGGAAAAGCATCTGAACGCTCGTGGCTTCATGATGCGATTCTTTGGTCCGCTCGCACGCTCAGTTGATAAGCCTTGGAAGATGTACCCCATCGGCGTGCTCTTTGGACTTGGCTTTGACACCGCCACCGAGGTGGCTTTTTTGGTGCTCGCGGGAACCTCGGTCGCGGAAGGTATGCCGCTCTGGGCGATTCTCTGTCTGCCGTTGTTGTTCGCGGCCGGGATGAGCTTGCTCGACACGATCGATGGCTCGTTCATGAACTTCGCCTACGGGTGGGCCTTTTCCAAGCCCGTGCGAAAGGTGTACTACAACATCGCGATCACGGGACTGAGCGTCTTAGTGGCTTTTTACATTGGCACCCTCGAGTTGATGCAGGTACTTGCCCAAGAGGTTCATCTGAAGGGTGGACTCTGGAACTACGCGGCCGCCTTCAATATCAACAAGGCGGGCATTACGATCGTGGGCATTTTCGTCGCGACGTGGGTTATTGCACTGGGATACTGGAAATACGGTCGCGTGGAAGAACGTTGGGAACAGGCCGCGCTCAAGGCTCAACAGGCGCGAGGTGAGTCACCCAATCTGCACTCGGCGGGCATCACCCTCGGCGCCGTGCATAAGCCCTTCACCATCGACGAAGGCTAAAGTTCAACGAGCGTTTTCAAGTAGTCGTCGCGCAATGACTTTAAGACAGAGTGTCTCGTCGGCCCCTTCGAAGATCGACAGCACGCGCGCGTCGAGAAAATAGC
>DATCBX010000162.1:0-5176 GCA_036511635.1 Acidimicrobiales bacterium
ACTTGGCGATTGCGCCCTTCGTGAATGACGATGCGTATGAGTCCTTCACTAACACGAGAGACCTGCGCGGGCGCAGTGACGCCGTCTTCGAGTTCGACGCCTTCTCTTAGACGACGTAAAGCTCCCGGCGAAGGATCCCCGTCGACACGCGCGAGGTACTCCTTGGCAATGCCTGAACTCGGGTGCGTCAAGAGATGAGCTAAACGTCCATCGTTGGTCAGAATCAAAAGTCCCTCGGTGTTCATGTCCAGTCGTCCGACAGGAAAGATTCGCACGGGTGACTCGACCAGTTCGAGCACCGTAGTTCGACCTTGTGGGTCCGACGCGGTCGTCACGACGCCGTCGGGCTTGTTAAGGAGAAAGTAGACCTTGCTCTGCGACGTGGGAGCGAGTTTGCCGTCAACGCAAATCAACTGCACTTCGGGGTTGACGCGATTCCCTAATTCAGCAACGCGCCCATCAATCGTGACGCGACCAGCGTCGATCAAGAGCTCACACGCTCGACGTGATCCGTACCCCGCGCGCGCAAGGGTTTTTTGGAGTCGCTCGCCCTCGTCCAACTAGGACACCTCAGTGACGTCGAAGCGTTGAGCCATCTCATCGGCCAACGCGTGTGCAGTTTCAACTGGTGGCATGAACTCTTCAATCGGAGGCAGATCGCTTATCGCGGCGAGTCCCATGCGGTCGAGAAACAATTCGGTAGTGCCATAAAGAATCGGCTGGCCCGGACCCGGCGCGCGACCTTGCTCCTCGATGTAGCCACGCTGCTCAAGTAGACGTACGACGCCGTCGACATTTACGCCTCGTAGAGCCGTGATTTGAGCTCGCGACACAGGTTGGCGATACGCGATGATCGCGAGGGACTCAAGCGCGGCAGAGCTGAGGCGGTGCGACACGTCACGATTTGCGAATTTCGCCACCCACGATGCCACTTCGGGCGAAGACTGCATAACCCAGCCGCTGGCAAGTTCAACGACCTGAAAGCCTCGTTGCTGATCCAAGAACTCTTGACGTAGTGCGCGAAGCGTCCTCGTGACCGCGTCGGCGTCCACGTCAACGACGTCGGCCAGTTCTTCGGCCGAGATCGGCTCGAGTGCCACTGTCAGCATCGCTTCAAGCTTCTGTTCGAGTGAGAGTTCATCCCTCATAACTGTCAACTCCTCCAATATCGAGCCCGTAGGACGAATCGATCCACTGAATCTGTACGTCACCAAAGGTCTCGCCCTGACCCAACTCCACGTGTCCGAGTTTGCAGAGTTCAAGCAGGGCCAAGAAGTGCACGATGACTTCAATGCGCGTCGAGAAACCCTCAGTAAGGCGGCGAAACGAGAGTCGGCCCATTGATGGAAGTGACTGAGCTAGGGAAGCGACCGTTTCGGCGACCGTGACGGCGTCGACGGTGACGTGGTGCAGCCGCACGACGGGCACGGGCTTTTCTTCAATACCGCGTAAGTACGCCAGGGCCAGTTGGGCCGTTGTCACCCCCGCTAAGAGGTCAGGCGGTTGCACACTGAAGCCTTCGTCCACGCCACGAAGTCGAGGAAACGCGCGGCTCGCTCGCTCAAAGAGTGACACGAAGGCGTCAGCCAGGGCGGCGTACGTCCGTAGTTCAAGAAGTCGAGCAAGAAGAACGTCACGTTCTTCCCAGCCAACGAACTCCTCGTCCAGTTCCCCACTGTCTCGTCCGGGCAAAAGTCGCTGGCTCTTCATCTCCAACAAGACGGCGCCAATCAATAGAAACTCTGAGAGATCGTCCATCTCGAGGGTCGTTGCTTCGTCGCGCAACACCGCCACGAAGGCGTCAACGAGTGGCGCGAGCGGCACGTCCAAAATGTCGACTTCGTGACTGGAAATCAGCTGCAGTAAAAGTTCTACTGGGCCGCTAAAGGACGGCGTCGTCACGACGAAGGTCACACACGAACTCTACTTCCTGCTCCCCTACGCGCCTTCTCCTCTACGATTGAGCGATGAGGATACTTTCGGGAATACAGCCTTCGGGTTCGATGCATCTCGGCAACTATCTCGGCGCGCTACGACAATGGGTCGACGCCCAGAGCCCTGAGGCCTTCTACTGCGTGGTCGATTTACACGCGTTGACACTGCAAATCGCCCCAGAAATACTTCGCGAACAGACGACCGACGTGCTCGCGACGTTGATAGCCAGCGGGCTCGATCCCGAGGTCTGCACGATATTTATTCAGAGTCACGTGCCTTACCACGCGCAGTTGAACTGGCTCTTGGAGTGTGTCGCGACATACGGCGAGTTGTCGCGAATGGTGGCTTTTAAGGAGAAGTCGCAGCGTCAGGACGGCTTTCGCGTAAGTCTCTTGACCTACCCGGTTCTCCAGACCGCCGATATCTTGCTCTATGAGCCAGAAGAGGTACCGGTTGGCAACGATCAACGACAACACCTCGAACTCGCTCGCGATCTAGCCGAGCGTTTCAATAATCGATTCGGACAAACGTTCCAAGTACCACTAGGCACCCAGCCCAAGCACGCCGCGCGCGTCATGGATTTTCAAGAGCCCTCTCGCAAAATGAGCAAGTCAATTTCAAGTCCACTCGGCACCCTCTATATGTTTGACAGTCCCGAGGACATCAAAAAGAAAATCTCTAAAGCCGTCACGGATACTGACGGTGAGGTGCGATTTGACTGGGAGAACAAACCCGGTCTCTCTAACCTGCTCGAGATCTATTCGAGCCTCAGTGATGAGTCACCTCAAGACGTCGCGAGTCGCTACACGCGCTATGGAGAACTAAAGAGCGACCTCGCGGACATCGTCATAGAGCACCTCGCGCCTTTGAAAGTGCGCTACCACGAACTTCTGCAATCACCCGACGAGCTTTACAAGATCGCCGCGCGAGGCGCCGAACGGGCCAACAACGTCGCTGCGGTGGTGTACCGACGCGCCGCCCTCGCCATGGGTCTTACCTGAGTAGGTTGAACCACCAATTTTCAAGGTCTGAGAGAAAATTCGTGCCGACGTGCAGGAACGTGTAATCGAGGATAATGAAGACGATTAAGAACGGCATGGCACGCTGGCGTAAGTGGTAGTAACGCGGTAAGTGCTTCATGGGTACAAAACGCTCGATGACCGCCGATCCGTCCAGAGGCGGAATGGGAATCAGATTAAACACCGCCAAGACGAGATTCACGAGACCAAGGGCTTCGCCAAAAAGAAACTGGTTTTGACTCTGGGACACGTGAATGGCGTACTCGCAGATTCCAAAACCCACCGCGGAGAGCACAATGTTGACCGCCGGTCCGGCAAGGGCCACCCACAGCATTTGTTTGCGAGGATTGCGTAGACGACCGGCGTTTACGGGCACTGGTTTGGCGTAACCGAAGGCCGGGAGTCCGGAAAACACCAACAGCGCGGGCAAGATGATCGTGCCAAAAGGGTCAACGTGGCGAAGTGGGTTCAATGAGAGACGGTGTTGTTCCTTGGCTGTGTGATCGCCAAAGAGATTGGCGACGTAGCCGTGACTCACTTCGTGAAACACCACTGAAGGTATTAAGCAGATGAAGTAAAACCACTGGAACATCGTCAACTGCCTTTTAGTCGTGTGCGCGAGGGTGAGCATGGTGATACTCGCGCTGAAGGGTCGTCACCGATACCGCGGTGTAGAGCTGCGTGGTGGCGATCGAAGCGTGCCCTAACAGCTCTTGGACCACTCTAATATCCGCTCCGTGCGCGAGCATGTGCGTGGCGCAGCTATGACGAAAGACGTGGGCACTGATGCGTGAACGTTCAATGCCAACCACTAATGCGCGTTTGTGGACGATCAGATCGATTCCTTGACGAGTCAGTACCCCGGCTCGAGCGTTCAAGAAGACGTTGGTGATCTTCTTCGTTCCAGCGATGGCCGAACGCCCGCCGGGCCCCAAATACTCTTGCAGCGCGTTCTTCAGCGTGGCACCAATCGGCACGAGCCTTTGCTTCGCCCCTTTGCCGGTGAGAAGAATCAACTCTTCATCAAAATCGAGGTCCGACAACTTCATGCCAACGACCTCACTAACCCGCGCGCCTGTCCCGTACAAAAGTTCGAGGAGCGCACGGTCTCGCAGATCGGTACTGGTGCTCGTTGGAATCGAGTCCAATAGAGTCACGATCTCGCCTTCACCCAAAGGTTTCGGAAGTGTTCGACCGCGTCGTCCACCCTTGAGTCGCGCACTCGGGTCAACGACAAGATGTCCTTCATCCACGAGATAGGCAAACCATCCGCGCACAGAAGCCACAGCGCGCGCGACGGTACTTGGCGCGCGCTTCGATTCTCGCGCTTCATTGAAGAAGCCTTCAAGGTCCGCTTCGATGAGAGCGTGAAGGGCAATGTCGTGTTCGTTCATCCATGCATTGAGCGCCTCGAGATCACGGCGGTACGCCTCAATGGTCGCGCGACTGCGACCTTTTTCGATAGTGAGCCACTGCAGGTACTCCTCAAGCAGAGGACTACGCCTCGTCAAGAAAGGTCCCAAAGACCCGGTGAAGCGCGATGGCGGTCGTGGAATCAATCGCCGACGAGCCCCTGAGCGCCTCTTTGAGTCTCTCAGGAGAAAGCCAGACGATGCTGGCACTGCGTTCTTCGGGTCCGGCCGGTCGCCGCTCACGTTGGATGACGCCGCGGGCCTCGTAGATGGTCATTACCTGAGACGACCATCCAGGAGAGTTCATGAAATTACCCAGCAACGTCCACTCCTTGGCCTCACACCCCATCTCCTCGAGGAGTTCACGCTTGGCGGTTTCTAATGGTGGCTCTCCCGGAACGTCTCTGGTGCCGGCGGGAACCTCCATGAGCACGTCATCGAAGGTTGCGCGGTACTGGCGAATAAAACCGATCTCGCCGAGGTCATTGATAGCCAAGACGGCCACCGCACCGGGGTGCACCGCCACGTCGCGCCTGAACGTCTTGTCGCCGTGACGCACAGTCCGACGTTCGACGTCAAAGACGTAAGAGTTGAAGACAACTTCTGCTCCTTCAACGTGGAAGGAGTCGCTCACAAGGTGCTGTCGACCGTTGAGGGATCGATGATGTGAGGCTCACGACCTTCTTTTCGAGAGGCGGCAGCCTTAATGAGACCCAAGAAGAGTGGGTGTGGTCGGTCGGGGCGAGACTTGAATTCAGGGTGCGCCTGGGTACCGACAAAGTAAGCGTGACCGGGTAATTCGACGAACTC
>DATCBX010000163.1:0-2689 GCA_036511635.1 Acidimicrobiales bacterium
TCCATTGTTGCGGCGATCTACGACAAGGGTGTCGTGCTGGTCGCGGAAAATCCTTCAGCCTCATTGAACAAAGTGTCTGAGATTTACGACCGAATTGCCTTTGCCGGCGTGGGTAAATACAACGAATTCGACCGACTTCGAGAAGCTGGTATTCGCTGGGCCGACACCACAGGCTTCACCTATTCGCGCGAGGACGTTGACGCACGAGCATTGGCGAACTACTACGCCCAGCACCTTGGCGACATGTTCACCGAAGGACAGAAGCCCCTAGAAGTTGAAATTCTTGTGGCGCAGTTGGGCAACGCGCTCCGACCCACAAAGTTGTACCGCGTTGCCTACGAAGGCACCATTTCCGATGAGCCCCACTTTGCAGTTCTCGGTGGTGACGCCGAGACCATCAAGGACCGCTTCGCGCTGACAGAAGAGTCACTTCATTCATTAAAGGTCACGCTGCAAAACGCGTCGGCCGCTCTCACTGGTCCCGAACGAACGATTGGCGCCGAGGAACTCGAAGTTGGCATCCTCGAAGACCGTGGGGCCCGCAGAACTTTCTTGCGCCTCACCGATGAACAAGTAAGTGAGCTCCTGAGCTGAGGTCAGCTCGGGCCACGTCATGCTACGGAGAATCTTCGGCGTAGAAACTGAGTACGGCATTACGTTCTCACTGCGTGGACAGCGACGCTTGAGCCCCGACGAAGTCTCGCGCTTTCTCTTTCGAAAGGTTGTCGCGTGGGGCCGCTCGTCGAACGTCTTTCTCGAGAACGGCAGTCGACTCTATCTCGACGTGGGCAGTCACCCCGAGTACGCCACTGCCGAGTGCGACTCCCTTGACGACCTCGTGGCACAAGACAAGGCCGGCGAGTCAATACTGCGTGAACTCGTTGGTTACGCGCAGGCGCAACTGAGCGAGGAGGGAATTCGTGGCGATATCTTCCTCTTCAAAAACAACACTGACTCAACGGGCAACTCCTACGGGTGTCACGAGAACTATTGCATCGAGCGAATTGAAGACCTCAGTCGTCTCGAAGAGATGTTCATTCCCTTCTTGATTAGTCGTCAGATCTTCACTGGTGCTGGAAAAGTCGTCACTAACGCCAAGGGCACCGCGTACTCAATGAGTCAGCGCGCCGAGCACATATGGGAGGCGATCTCTTCGGCAACGACGAGAAGTCGTCCAATTATTAACACGCGCGACGAGCCCCACGCTGATCCAGAAAAGTATCGTCGACTCCACGTCATCGTGGGCGACTCGAACATGAGCGAATTCGCGACGTATCTAAAAGTTGGTACGGCCGCCGTTGTCCTGGCGATGATCGAGGATAAGACCACGGTGATGCGCGATTACTCCATGGCGTCGCCGATCAACGCACTGCGTGACATCTCTTACGACCTGTGGAGCAAAGAACCCGTCAAGTTGCTCAATGGCCGCGACTTAACGGCGCTGGAGATCCAAGAAGATCTATGCGAACGCGCGGAACTATTTCTGCAAACGCACGAACTGCCTGCTGATCAAGTGAACGCAGTGAAGTTATGGCGCGAAGTCATCGAGCAGTACCGAAGCGACCCGATGGCGTTGGCTGACCGAGTCGATTGGATTGCAAAGTTGCAGATCATCGATCGCGAGCGAGAGCGAAGTGGTATCGAATTAAGTGACCCCAAGATTGCGCTCATCGACCTTTTGTACCATGACACCAACTTCGATCGTGGTCTCTACTACCGCCGTGCGGCGCGGGGCCACTACCAGCGAATGGTGAGCGAAGAGCAAATCGAACACGCAACTACGACGCCTCCGGCTACTACTCGAGCGCACATGCGCGGCACGTTCATTCAAGCCGCAAAACAGTGGCGTCGGGACTACACCGTTGATTGGGTGCATCTCAAGTTAAACGATGAGATGCAACGAACAGTGTTGTTGAAGGATCCATTCAAGAGTACGGACGAACGATTCCAGAAACTCTTGGCTTCCCTCGAACGACACGGGTGACTCAACTAGCCTTACCGCGTGTCCGAAGAGCCTCCGTTCGACGCTGAGGATTTGGTGAGGTCCGAAGTGGTTTCGACGAACCGTCATGTCGTTACACACTCACGGACGCGTCTAGTGATCGAATGGCTCTCCTTATTGGTCGTCGCGGTGGTTATCTCTCTGCTTCTGCGGAGTTACGGTTTCCAGACCTTCTACATTCCTTCGGCCTCGATGGTGCCGACTCTTCAAATTGGTGATCGACTGATTGTTAACAAACTCAGTGTGGAACTTGGCACCGTTAACCGCGGCGACATCGTGGTCTTTAGAGCTCCGCCCAGCGAAAACTGTGGCGTGAAAGTGACTGACCTCGTCAAACGGGTCATCGGACTTCCGGGCGACCACCTTTCATCCAAAGGCAACACCATCTACGTCAACGGAGCGCCACTGAATGAAAAGTGGCCACACACCGAGCCTCTCGGCACGCCCATTGGCAACGTCACCGTGGGACCCGATCATTACTTCATGATGGGCGATAATCACTTCTTCTCGTGCGACAGCCGAAGTTGGGGCACAGTTCCGCGATCGGACATCATTGGCAAAGCGTTCGTGAGGATCTGGCCTCTTTCACGAGTTGGCTCGCTTTAAAACGCCTAAGCCACAGACGTACAATGGGGTCGTGTTTAGTTTGAGCCCTATAAAACTTTTGGTGATTGCCGCCGTGATCAT
>DATCBX010000164.1:0-5191 GCA_036511635.1 Acidimicrobiales bacterium
TCGTCTTTGGTGGCGAACCACTCGGCGGTGGCGGATTGTGGTTCAAGCCAACATTAATTGAGCCATTGACGAACGACGCCGAGATCGTCCAGCGCGAAGTCTTTGGTCCGGTGTTAACTTTTCAGACGTTTTCGAGTGAACGTGAAGCAATCGATCTCGCGAACTCGACGCAGTACGGCCTTTCGGCGATGGTCTTTACTTCCGATCAAGAAAAGGCCGATCGATTTGGTGAAGGCGTACGAGCAGGGACGATTTGGGTCAACTGTTTTCTCGTTCGCGACCTCACGGCCCCTTTTGGCGGCACGGGCATTAGCGGGCTCGGTCGAGAAGGTGGCGACTACGCCCTCGATTTCTATAGTGATCTCAAGACGTACCAAGTGAAGGAGAACACCACGCATGGGTGAAATTGTCGGCGCGGGCTTTCTCGCGCACGTGCCAACCATCGTTCTTCCCGAAGCGACCCGACGTGCGCTCAATAATGGCAATGAGAGCACACTGCACAGCGGACTCCACCGACTTCGACGCGAAGTGTTCGATGTTCTAAAGCCTGATCTCGTCATCGTGTTTGACAGTCACTGGTTCACCACCGTCGAGTTTGTCATCACTTCTGCTGACCGTCGACACGGATATTTCACCTCTGAAGAGCTGCCACGCGGAATGTCGAGCGTTCCTTATGACGTCAAAGGTGACAGAGAGTTCGCCGAATTAGTGGGAAAGATTGCGGAGTCGACACCCGAGTGTTGGATTACGCCCATTGACAATGGACACCTGCCCATCATGTACGCGACCACAAATTTCTTCGGATTTCTGCAGGACGACGAGCGATGGCTATCGGTCAGTACGTGTCAAACCTCTGAACCCCAAGATTTCGTCACCGTTGGAAAAGTGGTCGCCGAAGCTATCAGGCAGAGTGACCGTCGCGTCGTACTGATTGCCTCAGGCGCACTCAGTCACACGTTCCATACGCTTCGAACACTTCGCCAGCATGAAGCCGCGGGCGAAGAGCACATCTTCTCCCCCGCCGCTCGCGACGCCGACCATCAGGTCATCGATGCTTGGCTGAAAGGTGACCACGCGAGTGTCATCGATAACTACGCGGAATTCGCCAAAGTTAGACCTGAAGGACACTTCGCGCACTACCAAATGATGATCGCGGCACTAGGAGGACGCGACTGTGTTGCACCGGGTCGGCTCTTCTCGGAGTACGAAAACTCTATTGGCACTGGTCAAGTTCACGTATGGTTTGACCAACCAGAAAACGGTTGGACGGGAGCAACACGATGACACTTCGCGGACTCCCGTTTCCTCGAACCACGAGCGGCAAGGCTTCATTACTGCCACCACTCCCCTGGCACTATTCAGGTGACCTCTTGACTGTTGAGTACCGTACTGACCCTTCGGCAGTCGCCGCGTTGCTTCCCGAAGGCGTCTCACTTGCTCATGACGATGAAGACCCAGGTGCGGTTGCCTTCATTTGGGCCGACTGGCAAAGCTGCGGAGACAACGGTGAAGAGCTCTTGGATCCGGTTCGCTCACAGTACAAAGAGGCCTTTGTCGTCGTGCGTTGTCGCTACGAAGATCGTCTCTACAGTCGTTGCGTTTTCATTTGGGTTGACAAGGATTTTGCTCTCGTACGTGGCTACCTGCAGGGATACCCCAAGAAACTCGGCTCCATTCACCAAACACGGCCCGTCACCAGGGGGGAAGCTGGACCTCGACTCGCTACGGGCGGCGCCTTTGGTATGACGCTCGCTGCCAACGATCGACGTCTGGCACAAGCAACCGTCACGTTGCACGGTGAGAGCGACACCAATGGTTTTGTCAATGGTCACGCGATGTTGCATCACCGATGGTTTCCGCGTATCGAACTTGACGACAGCGATTCAATGAATGAAGTGGTCACCATGGCCGGTATCAACGTTGATTTAGGACCGGCGTACGGCGGTACGGCCACGCTCGAGGTCTTTGACTCACCGAACGAGGAACTAACGTCGATCGCACCACAAGAAATTCTCGGTGGCTACTTCCGATCCGTTGGAACCACCTTCAATGGTGGCATCACTTTGCGAGCGTAATGATGTCGAAACGGATCGCGAGTTCTGAGGCAACGGTGGTTTCCCAAGCGGAGCGCGATATTCGCGCCCGTCTCGATGGATACGAGCTCGACTTTGTCGCGATGACTTCCGTCGCAAACATCTATCGCGCTGGCTCGGCGATACGAAATCATATGGAGCGTTCGCTCTTGACCGACTACGACTTGAGTTGGGTCGCGTTCACGGTTCTATGGGTCCTATGGATCTGGGATGACCAGGAGACCGGCCACGTCGCCGCTGAGGCTGGCATTACGAAGGGTACGCTCACTGGCGTCATTAAGACATTGCAAAATCGAAAACTCATTCGACGAATCCCTCACCGTGACGATCGTCGTCGAGTCTCTATTGGCCTTACAAAGTCTGGCAGACGATTAATTGAAGAGGTATTTCCCGAGTTCAATAAGCATGAGACGCTTGCCGTGAGCACACTCAGTGCTGTCGAACAACGTGAGTTAGCACGATTGCTGCGTCTAGTGCTCACAAATATAAAAATGGCGAGTCCTGAACAAGTCTCTTAAATAGTCGCGCAAGAAGCTTCTATTAAACTCAACGCGTGCGCGAAGCCCATCGGCGCTCGTGCGTCTCTTCGAGAACTCGTGACCACTCGAATGGATGAGTCGTAGTGAGACTGAATTCCTCTTGCGACAAGGGCGCTGCACAACGCTCGATCCTCGCCAGACCTCAACTCGGTAAATCCTCCTACTGATCTATACGCCTGTGCGTTGAATCCCAGATTTGCACCATGCACCGGATTCGATTCAACGTCATAGGTACGTTGCCACGTAAGTGCCGTTTGGGGCCCGTACGGAGCCCAGTCCGCTACCGAAACCCGACCTGCCCAGAGATCAACACCTTCCTCGTGGCGGAGCACTTGAACCTTGAGCCAGTCGCGAGGTACTTGAGAGTCGGCGTCCGAAGTCGCGAACCAAACCCTCGACATATCCATATCCGACCACTTCGCGACGAGGGCTTCAAATCCCAGGGCTCGAGCGTGGCCGACGTTGCGAGCGTCACAGCTAATCACTGTCACTCTCAGGGCGTTTCGTCGCCGACGAAGCCCACGAGTCCACGAACGCAGAACGTCGGCACTTCGGTCAGAGCATGAATCAAGTACGACCACTACGTGGGTAGTCAGGTCCCACGTCGCCAGTTCCACAAAGGCTTTGCGCAACGATACGAGCGCGGATGGCAAAAGTAACTCTTCATCGTGCACGGGAAGAACGACGCCCACTGCGACAGTGCGGGCCAATCGTCGCGCGCTTCTCACTGGGCCCGCTCCCACAGATCCATAACGAATTCATCTTCCGCGTGGTGCGCTATCTTCTGCAACTCAGCACGTCCATTGATGAAAGCGTGCGCGCGGTCAGCGCTTAATGGATAGTCCGTCTCGCCTCGCCAGTGAACCGCCATCACGTGTGCTCCGGGCTCCGTTGTTTCAATAAGACGGTCAAGTATCTCGTCCAAGGTGGAGATGTCAAAGTAGTAAAGAATTTCACTCAGCACCACCAGATCAAAGTCCTGCTCTGGCCAATCCTCTGGAATCGTCAAGAACTTGGCCGCTACGTTCTTGTAGGGCGCTAATCGTTCGCGGGCCTGTTCGAGAACACTTGGAATGAAGTCACCAATCAAGAGCCGATCACACCGTCGAGCAAGCAACTCACTAAGTACTCCAATCGAGCATCCGGGTTCGAACGCGCTGCGGTAACGAGATCGTGGCAACATCGACATCGTGAGTTCATACTTACGTTGCTCGTAACTGCTTGTCGCAAAGTTCCAAGGATCTTCGCTTCCCGAGTACATCTTCGCGAAATACTGGCGACCGGTGGAAGTCATGTCTTGTCTTGAGTCTCGTCGACGTAGATTTCGTAGCGCCGCCAAAATCGTCGCATTACGGCGTCGGGCATGACGACACGGTCCGCTGGTTCCGGACCAATCGGGCGAATTTGGGATTGAAAGGCGTACGTCGCCCATCGTTTCATTGCAACTTGACGTCGCGTCAGCTCTAGTCGCCGACATTGACGCCACGGAATGTCTCGACCCGCGGGGTCCGCCCAGTGCCACGCCCAGACGAGGTAGCTCAAGACACGCGCCCCCCGTGCCTCACTAGCCCGAGAAGCTACGTCGCCGCAAATCTCGTGATCAGGGTGACCGTCAAATCGCCACGGTGCCACGCACAGATCGCCTGGACGGAGAATCTCTTCAAGGGCGCGCTGTAATGCTGACGCGTTGCGGCCAACGTCACCGTCTGGCAGGCCTAAGCGAGTTATCTGTGGTGCGTCGACTCCAAGCCTCCTTAGTCCAAGCACTGTCTCGCGCGTGCGTAGGCGAGCGAGTTCACTCCGTGCTGCTGCCTTGGACAGAGGATGTGACGACTCTCCATCAGTAACGGCGACAAACTGAAGTTCAAGACCCGCCACGAGGGAATATTGAATAAGTCCAGCTGCTCCGAATACCTCGTCATCAGGGTGTGGGGCCACGAGAATGATTCGACCAGCGCGCGGCATCTGAAGAGGCCGAACCGACTTAAGTCCACCGCTTGCCGCCCAGCTCATTTCAGACTGGCCCAGATGCCGTTCGTCGACAACGAGTTTCATTGCCGTTTCGTTATCGCAAGACGACCAAGTTCTGCCGCGTCGGCCCCACCGTGATGTTGTGCCAAATAGACGAAAAGGTCAGCAGATCGACGAGACTGTTCCTCGTCATGACAGAGCGGTCGAGCGCCCCCGGCAGTACCGATGAGCAAGAGCACATGCAGAGCGGCGTCGTGGACTACCTGACGGCTCGTGAGGGCACGGAAACGCGCTTGCTTTTCCACGTCTTCAGGATCCGCGTCAATTGATGTCGCGGTGTCTTTCAGGAAGCTACGCATTGACTCAATTTCTGCAACAGCCAATCCAACATCAGCAAGGACGAAGTCGCTTGGCGTGGTCGCCAGAGAGTCGAGGAGTGAATTCACAAGTCCCAGAGCACCGCCGTACCAACACGCAGCGACACCAGCGGCGCCAAACCAAAATCCCGGACGCTTTGTGTAAAAGTCCGGCTCTCCAACTTCTTGTTCCTCTCTGACAATCAAACCACCGAACTCCAGCGTCTGGCTC
>DATCBX010000165.1:0-5766 GCA_036511635.1 Acidimicrobiales bacterium
GAAAGTAGGCAGCCTGCGACGAATCCCACGACGTATCGCCGACCACGACGTTCGAGGGCGTACATCGTCATCATGAAGGTCACTGCGCACAAGCCATAGATGGTTACCACTGTCGACCTCGCACCTAATCATTTGAGATGATTGTTTGATGACGTTCCCGGTCTGCGATCGTCAGACACCACTTCTACTTCAACACGCGAGTACTCCGAGGCAGTTATCGCAAGTTTTGACCGCGACCTCGACCAGACGTCGCCGCGCCGGACGACTTATCGCCACCTACCGCAATGACATGGACGTCAATCGTGGGTGCAAATCTCAGTACTTTTTCCACGACGCCGCCCATTGGTCGAAAGGCGGACCGAGGTCGACCAGCACCGAGCACGATTTGCGTACCGCGCTCGGCGATGGCGAAGCGAACGAGAGCGCCCGCGGTGTCGTCATCGATCACCTCTCGATACGCCCCCTCGAACTCGGTGACGAGATGGCGAGCGATCGTGGTGTCGACGTCGGAACGACTTGCGCCGTCGGCGCTTACGACGTGCACCGCGATAATCACCGCACCACTGCGCGATGCCATCCGCGCCGCTCGGCGAAGAAGGATCTCGTCGGTCGCCGATCCGGTAACGCCCACGATCAAACGCTCACGCGTCTCCCAGGTCTTGTCGATGTTGTGATCGTCTTGATAGTGCTGAAGAGCGTCTTCGACCCTGTCCGCCAGCCACAACAGCGCGAGTTCTCGCAGAGCGCTCAGATTGCCAACTCGAAAGTAGTTTGACAACGACGTTTCAATTTTGTCGGCGCTGTAGATATTGCCGTGCGCCATCCTTCGGCGCAGCGCCTCGGGCGTCAAATCCACCAGCTCGATCTGTTCAGCGCGACGAACGACGATATCGGGCACGGTCTCGTGTTGTGTGACGGTCGTGATTTTCTCAACAACGTCGTTGACCGATTCCAAGTGTTGAATGTTGACCGTCGTGATGACGTCAATGCCAGCGTCGAGCAATGCCTCTACGTCTTGCCAGCGCTTTTCGTTGGTACTGCCCGGAACGTTGGTATGCGCGAGTTCATCAATGAGTGCGACCTGAGGCTTTCGTGCGAGAATCGCCTCAAGATCCATCTCTACTAGTTGGGCGTCCCGGTAGTTGCGCGTTATTCGAGGCACCACCTCGAGATCGCGTACTTGTGCGTCGGTAAGAGGGCGTTTGTGCGACTCGACGTAACCAATGACGACGTCCGTTCCGCGCTCGCGGCGCCGCCAACCCTCATCCAACATTCGAAACGTCTTACCGACGCCGGGCGCCGAACCCAGATAGACGCGAAGTTTTCCTCTTGTCACCATTCCCCTACTTACATCACTCGACGCGCGTCATTGAGCGTCGCTGCTGCGACGCTGGCCATAGATACCGCTACGATTCGACGTTCAAGCGAGACGGGCCATCCCGGCGTTGGCGTGAGAATGAAGCGTCCCAGCGCGAGGCCGCGCCACTCAGTCAGTATTTCCGCTTCCGGTCCGGGAATACCGAGGTCGCCGACGGGCCACTCAAAGCCCACGTGGGACACCGTGCCATCGGCGAGCAGTCGTGCCAAAGGATGTCCATCGTTCACCATTTCGAATCGGCAGCTGCGTAGGTGCAGTAATTGAGTAAGCGACGCGGACGTGCTCGCCACCACCTCCGAAATTGGTACCGACCTGCTCGCCAGATCCGTGAGGTCGCGCAGCATGGCGACGAACTCCGATTCCTCATTCGAGACTCGAGCGTGATGACGACTTCTCGCCGCGAGTTCGGTGACAATGACGCCGACAACCAATAGCGATAGCGTCGTTTCAACGTCCGCTCGGTGGCTTATGGCGAAGTGTTCGTAGGGCTTAGTCAGAAAGAAGTCGAACCAGAGTGCAGACGAGATCGACGCCGCGTAACCCGCGAATCGATTGCCTGTAACCGCGACGGCAACAACAACGGCGACGAGCATTAAAGCAGCAGCGGTATTAACGAATGATCCGCGAAACGCGCCGAGCACCGCAGCAACACCCACGGGCGCGAGGAACGCCACAACGACAATGAGCGCTCCGCGATATCTAACTGTGAACGCCGTCATCATCTTCCTCCCCGTCTGCTCTAGTGCAGTTTCGCGAGTGCTTCGTTCAATTGCAACACGTCGATGTAGCTACTGCCCATGAAACCAAAAGGTGCAGAGTGTGTCTGACTTTTGATAAGCGCGCGTAACTTTGGCGCAGAGATGCCCGTTGCCTTTGAGACCATAGGGATCTGAACAATGGCGTCTTGGGCAGAGATATCGGGGTCGTAGCCGCTGCCTGAGGTCGTGACGAGATCAGGCGTTGGGTCCACGCCCAGCTTGTGCCAGTACGCGACGAGCGCTTTTGTGTTCGCGAGCAACGTCTTTGAGCGTGGTCCCAAGTTGGTCGCCGCCGACTCACCGGACACGCCGTTGGCAACCAGGGGGTTGTCGCCACCGGATACGCCAGTCTTGGGGTTGGCCGCGTACGGGCCGGTGTCGTCGGGGCGACCGTGGAACCACTTGGGACTTGACCAGTTCTGACCAATCAAGGTCGAACCGTTGGCCGTCAAAGAGCCATTGGCCTGATTCTTAAAGAACACTTGAGCGACACCCGTGCCTGCGAAGGCGTAGACGAAGCCAAAGAAGACAAGGCAGATGATCGCCATGACGAGCGAGCGACGGAGATTGAGGAGCATGAGCTATCTCTCTTTAGTAGGCGTGCAACGCGACGAGCACGAGGTCGATGAGTTTGATGAAAAAGAACGGAACGATGACGCCGCCTACGCCGTAGATCCAGACGTTTCGACGAAGGATCGCGGCTGAACCCGAGGCGCGGAACTTCACTCCTCGTAGTGCCAAGGGAATCAAGGCGATGATGACGAGCGCGTTGAAGATCACCGCGGACAAGACCGCGCTCTGGGGGCTGTGCAGTTTCATAATGTTGAGTGCACCAAGTTGTGGATACGTGGTGACGAACAGCGCCGGAATGATCGCGAAGTACTTCGCGACGTCATTCGCAATGGAAAACGTCGTGAGCGATCCGCGCGTAATGAGGAGTTGCTTACCAATCTCGACGATGTCAATCAACTTGGTCGGGTTCGAGTCGAGGTCGACCATGTTGCCCGCTTCTTTTGCCGCGGTCGTCCCCGTGTTCATCGCCACGCCGACGTCGGCCTGGGCAAGTGCGGGCGCGTCGTTCGTACCGTCACCGGTCATCGCGACTAATTTGCCACCTTCTTGTTCTTGCTTGATGAGTGCCATTTTCGCTTCGGGCGTGGCTTCAGCGAGAAAGTCATCCACGCCAGCCTCTTGGGCAATCGCTGCCGCGGTCAAGGGGTTGTCACCAGTGATCATCACGGTGCGAATACCCATCCGACGCATCTCGTCGAACTTTTCTTTGATGCCTTGCTTCACCACGTCCTTCAACTCAATGACGCCCACGATGTCGGCTCCGTCAGCAACGACGAGCGGCGTAGATCCAGCGCGTGACACGCGCTCGATAATGGCGTCGAGGTCACTTGGCGTGGCCCCACCCTGCTCAAGCGACCAGCGCTTCACTGAGTCGCCTGCGCCCTTGCGTATCTGACGGCGACCGACGTCGAGTCCCGACATACGCGTTGTCGCGGTGAAGGGAATAAAGGTGTGGTCTTCATCGAGCTGACGCTCACGAATGTCAAAAAGCTGCTTAGCGAGCACGACGATGGAGCGACCTTCGGGCGTCTCGTCAGCGAGAGAGGCAAGTTGTGCGACGTCGGCGACTTCTTGTTCGCTGTGACTACCCACAGGGAAGAAGTTGGCGGCCATGCGATTGCCAAGCGTGATGGTGCCGGTCTTGTCGAGCAGCAACGTCTGCACGTCGCCGGCGGCTTCTACTGCGCGACCACTCATAGCGAGCACGTTGCGCTGCACCAACCGGTCCATACCCGCGATGCCAATGGCTGAGAGCAGCGCACCGATCGTCGTGGGAATGAGACAGACGAGTAGCGCGACCAACACCACCACCGACACCGAAGCGCCGGCGAAGTTAGCGAAGGGGACGAGCGTCACGACAACCGGAATGAAGACGATCGTTAACACCGAGAGAAGAATGGTGAGAGCAATTTCGTTGGGCGTTTTTTGACGATTCGCTCCTTCGACGAGCGTGATCATCCGATCAATGAAAGTGTGGCCACGTTCGGCCGTAATGCGCACCACAATGCGGTCAGAGAGCACTTTGGTCCCGCCGGTCACGGCCGAGCGGTCGCCACCCGACTCACGAATGACCGGTGCCGATTCTCCCGTGATCGCCGACTCGTCGACCGAGGCAATGCCCTCGATGATTTCACCGTCGGACGGAATGACGTCCCCGGCTTCACAGACGACCTTGTCACCTTTGGCGAGTTCAGCCGCCGGTACCAACGATTCGCTCCCATCAGCGTTCAGTCGTCGCGCCTCGGTCTCCGAGCGCATCTTTCGTAACGTGTCCGCCTGTGCCTTGCCACGACCTTCGGCCATTGCTTCAGCGAAGTTGGCAAAGAGCACCGTCAAGAAGAGCCAGACGGTAATCGACCACGTAAAAGTACTGGGATGAGAGATCGCCTCAATGAGGCTGATAAACGAACCGATGAGCACGACGAACATCACCGGGTTTTTCACTTGAATGCGCGGGTCCATTTTGAGCAGCGAACCCTTCAACGCTTGGCGAAGAATTGGTCCGTCAAAGAGTCCTCTCGACTCAGCGACGCCGTGGGCGCTTGGGCCTGTTGTGGGGGGAACGATAACTGTCGTCATTAGAAGAACCTCGTGTGGCTTAGTTGCTCGACGATGGGGCCGAGGGAGATTGCGGGGAAGAAGGTCAGACCACCGATGATCAAGATCACACCAATCGTGAGACCAACGAACATTGCGTTATGAGTACGGAATGTTCCAAGGGACTCGGGCACGACGTCTTTGGCGGCGAGCGATCCTCCAAGAGCTAGAGCCGGAATAATGATCCCGAAGCGACCAATGATCATGTCGAGCCCACCAATGATGTTGAAGAAGGACGTGTTACCTCCAAGGCCGCCGAAGGCCGAACCGTTGTTGTTGCCTTGGGAGGTCAACGCGTAGAGAATCTCGCTGAATCCGTGCGGTCCGGCGTTTTCGATTCTTGATCTACCAACCACGAGCGACACGGCGATGGCGGTCAAGACGAGCACGGCTATGGGCATCACTAGGGCCCCGAGACCCGCGAGTTTGACTTCTCTCGCCTGGATTTTTTTACCTAAATACTCCGGCGTTCGCCCAATCATGAGACCGCCAATGAACACCGCAATGATGGCGTAGATCAACAAGGTATAAAGACCACTACCCGTACCACCCGGCGTGACTTCGCCCATCATCATTCCTGTGAGTAGTCCGAGACCGCCAATTGGCGTGAAGGAGTCGTACGAGGCGTCGGCAGAACCTGTCGAGGTACTAGTAGAGGAGACACCAAAGAGCGCGCTCGACGTGTCGCCGAATCGCACTTCTTTACCTTCAGTGTTGCCAACGGTTGAGTGAATGCCCGCAGCCGCGACGGCGGGATTGTTCTGGTGTTCGCCGTACGAGGTGAAGCCGACCCACACACCAAAGAGCAAGACGACGACCGCCAACAGCGCGGCACCGTGTCGAATGCTCTTCACCATCTTGCCAAACGTGTAGGTAAGAGACACGGGGATTGCGAGCAACAAATAGATTGAGAGGAAGTTCGTGAGACCCGTCGGGTTCTCAAAGGTCGTTGCCGACTTG
>DATCBX010000166.1:0-5395 GCA_036511635.1 Acidimicrobiales bacterium
ACTTTGGCCACGACGCCAGCGTCTTCGAAGTGCGTTGTCGCCTCAACAATGGCGCGCGCCATGCGAACGGGATCTTCACTTTTAAAGATGCCAGAACCCACGAAGACCGCCTCAGCGCCCAGTTGCAAGACGAGTGATGCGTCAGCGGGCGTCGAGATGCCTCCGGCACAGAACAGTGGAACGGGTAACTTGCCGGCCGCGGCGACCTCTTGAACTAATGGAAGCGGCGCCTGGAGATCCTTCGCGAGCGTGAAGAGTTCGTTGGCGTCGGCACTGTGCAGACGACGAATTTGAGCGTTGATGGTGCGAAGGTGTCGAACAGCCTCGACGACGTTACCGGTACCGGCTTCACCCTTCGAGCGAATGAGGCACGCGCCCTCACCAATACGTCGAAGGGCTTCGCCGAGATTGGTGGCGCCACACACGAAAGGAACAGTAAAGCTCCACTTATCGATGTGGTTCTCTTCGTCGGCCGGCGTCAACACCTCGGACTCGTCAATGTAATCAACGTCGAGGGCTTGAAGAATCTGCGCCTCGGCGAAGTGGCCGATGCGCGCTTTGGCCATGACGGGAATCGTGACCGCCGCTTGGATCTCTTGGATCATCAGTGGATCACTCATTCGAGCGACGCCACCATCGCGACGGATGTCTGACGGCACTCGCTCAAGTGCCATGACGGCAACCGCACCGGCGTCTTCAGCGATTTTGGCTTGCTCAGGGTTGACGACGTCCATAATGACGCCGCCGCGCAACATATCCGCGAGTCCACGCTTAACGAGCGGTGAACCAGTGATTGACGGGTTTGAAGAAGAACTCATGGTCTCAGCCTAATGGCCGGTATCTACCACTCTTCGAGAGCACGTGCTCGCAGTTCAGCGTCGTCGAGGTCGCCCAGGTCGCTCTCGCGACGGTCGCTCCACTGATTAAAAAAGACCCAACGCCACTGCGCGTACGTGGAAGACCCAAAAAACGAGTCCGGACTCACCGCTTGACGAGCGCATTTACGGAGCGCTCCGGCCAGTCCGAGGGGGTAGCGAATACTGGCCGCGGCGACCTCATCAGCCCGGTACGCCTTGCCCTTGCCGGCAAGTGTTTGGCGTGCGTCGTCGCTCAATGAAGTGACGGCCGCGAGCGACTCGCGCTCGAGAAGACCAAGGCGCTGGCGCGCGAGACAGTGCGCCACGACCCCTTCAAGTTCGATTAATGCAAAGTCTTGAATCAAGGAACTGGTGACGAAGAGTGAAAATCTGGTGCCGTCAGGCACCAGCGTGGCGTTATACGTCTTGTCTTGGACAATGAAAGCGCTGACGCCGTCGACACCAAAAGTTGCGGCTAATCGGTCGAGGACTGTTACTAGACGAAGACGTTCCGTCGGTGTGCCACCAGCAGAAAACTGCGACAGCATCAAGGCACCAAGACTCTGACCGCGCTTGGAGTAACTCTCGACCGCTCGGCGCATATCCCACGCGTAGACGAGAGCGAGAACGACGCCCACGACCGGCAGCCAGGGCATCACGACGACGCCCACAATCAAGGCAAGCGCGACGACACCCACGACAATCGTGATCGGCAGGCGCTTTTTGACGGCGAACCGACGCACCACTCGTTGGTTGTGCTGGCGTTCCGTCGTTGAAGGGGCATACGGGCTCTGCCACGTCGGATCGAGCACGGGTGCCACGAAACGCGGGCCCCGATCCCTAGAGTCGTTTGATCGGCGAGAACGCGATCGTTGCTTAGTTGCCACGGCCTAAGGCTACTTGGTGGCTTTAAATCGCTGAATCGCCTGCTCGTAGCGTGCGTCGTACTCGTCCATCAGTGACGTCATTGACCAGCGCTTTGCGTAGTGTCGCGCCGCGTCAATCTTTGCGGCGTCTTCTCCCCCGAGTGCGCTCAAGATCGCTTCTCGCAGCGATGAGGCGTCGCCGGGCGTAAACAGCGTCGCGTAGCCGCCCGCTGCTTCGCGGTAACCATCGATGTCACTTGCCACGACCAACGTCTCGCTCGCGAACCCCTCGAGAATCACCAATCCAAAACTCTCGCCGCGCGTTGACGGCGTTACGAGCACGTCCACCCGTCGCAACCATTCACGCTTCACTTCGTCGCTCACGCGGCCAAGGAAAACAATCTCGTCGGCGCCTCCCGCGAGCGCTTCGAGGGCGCCGCGTTGTGGGCCATCGCCGGCAATGACGAGTTGCCAACGCCTCTCTCCGCGAGCGTTGTGTTGACGCACCGCGTTAATGGCGACGTTGACCCCTTTTCGTTCTTCCAGCCGACCTACGAAAAAAAGGACCGCACGATCGGAGCGTTCACGCGGCGCGGCTACGAAGCGCTCCATTTCAAAACCGTTAAAAAGCACGTCACTCATTACGCCACAGGCGTCTCGAATCGTTGACGCCGCGGCCTCACTCACCGACACAGCGACGTCAAGACGAGTCGCGAGTCGTTCGAGCAAGGGCTTGGTAAATCGAAACGCCGGACCGGAGCCGCTTCGATGGAACGTGCCGATCGAAGGGCGGTCGTGTCCCCACAACGTGGCCCATCCAAGCAGGGGCGCGAAGGGCTCGTGAAAGTGCACGACGTCAGGATTAAAGGCGTTGATGGCAGCGCGGGCGCGCCTCGCCGCTACAAAAGACAGCGTGAGCGGAGCTTTTGATCCATTGGCTGGAAACGACCATCGCGGTCCAAGGCGCAGCACTTTGGCCGGCGTGTCGTAGACGGTCGTGTCGCTCGCGTCGGGCGACACGATAAGAACGTCACGACCGCGCGACGAAAGTACCCGACTCATGGCGAGCACCTGCTCCTGAACGCCGCCGTACACGCTTAAGGCGTAGGGCGACACGAGTGCAACACGCTGAACACTCACGACGTGACGAATCGATCTTCCAAGACGTGCCACTGTTCGGGAGCGCGACGAATAAGTCCTTCAAGCTCGACAGCAATTGACTGCGTGACTCTCGAGACGTCGTCTCTGAGCTTCTTTGTGCGCTCTACCTCAATTGGTGGTGTTATAACCGCGAAGTGATCTCGACCAGGGCCGGCGTAACAGCCAGCCGCCACAAGCGTCGCGCCCGTTCGAAGCGCCAAGGTCGCTGGACCAGCTGGCATCGTCACGCGCTCGCCGAAGAACTCAACTTCCACGCCGTTGCCCTGAAGATCTCGGTCACAAAGGAGTCCCACGATAGCGCCCGCGCGGAGTGTTGATAAGAGTACGGACCCAGCGTGTTCGTTCAGCGGCTCGATACGAATGCCAATCGACTCGCGCTTCTCCTTAAACCACGCAAAGAGTTCAGGCGGGTCAAGCTCTTCGGCGATAGCAGTCATGCCAAGACCAAGAGAGTTCAAGAACGAACCGCCCCACTCCCACGAGCCAACGTGAGGTAAAGCAATCACGACACCTTTACCGCGCTCCTTGCCCTCTCGAAGATGTTCCAGACCCTCCGCGATGGTGAAGCGATCATAAATAACGGATTTGGCGAGGGCGGGCAACTTCGCCCCCTCTGCCCAGTACTGACCGTAACTACGAAAACCACGATTGACGAATAGTTCGAGGAGCTCATCATTGGCCGATGAACCGTTTGGCGACAGCGCGTGCGCAAGGTTGCGCGAAAGATTGTCTCGAGCGCCCTTATTGCGCCGACCCATCGTGGAGGCGATCGCACGGGCAACAGCGACGTCAGCACGCTCGGGCAAGGCTTCCATAACGGCGCCCACGGTCTTAAAGAGTGCGACGCGCGCCTTCGTGGCCACGACTAGTGACGCGAGACGCGACTGAGACCTCGGCGAAGGCGACGACTGTGTTGGCGAGCACGCAACGTTGAGGAAGTTGAAGGGGCGGGACGCGCGGCCACTTGCCACACGCGCCAGAACCGACCGCCTGCGGTCATTGCGGTGAGTGCCAACATGATCCACAACACCGGGATGAAGATCGGCGTCGCCAAGAGCCCCACACCGAGAAGGATCATCCGCTCCGCGCGCTCCATAAGTCCGCCCTTAGCGGTCAAACCAAGGCTTTCGGCCTTCGAGCGCTGGTACGAGATCAGAAATGTTGTTGTCAAAATGGCGAAGGGCAACAAGACGAGTTGGCCATGGTGGCGCGCGGTCAAGTAGTAAGCAACGCCCCCCATGATGAGGGCGTCAGCGATGCGGTCTGAAACTGAATCGAAGAAGCTGCCGCGCTGGCTGGCGCGATGGCTGGCTTTTGCGACGGGCCCGTCAAAAAGATCGTGAAAGCCCGTCAAGGTAAGGAGCACCACCGCCCATAGGTGCATGCCAACCGCAATCGACCACGCGGTGGCCAGCGCGAAGACCAGGCCTGAGGCCGTGAGAACGTCAGCGGAAAAACCTATGCGAACAAGCCAGCGACCGATTGGCGCGGTCGTCGCGTTTACGCCCTGGCGGAACTTGCCGTCGAGCATCGACCCTCTTGACTCATGGGGCGAGTCTACCGGCACCGCCCAGCGGCATCTGGATTAGAGATACGCGTGAACCTTGCCCCAGGTTGACGCCAACGACTCGGGTAAAACACGCGTTTCACCAATGGTCGTCATGAAATTGGTGTCGCCGTTCCACCTCGGCAAGGCGTGAGCGTGCAGGTGCTTTGGTATTCCCGCGCCGGCCGCGTTACCGATATTCATCCCGACGTTCATGCCATCTGGAGCGTAAGCCTTCTTTAATGCCGTGACGGTCTCACGCAGTACTACGGAGAAATCCATGTACTCCTCGTCGCTGAGATCCTCAATCTCCGCCACGTGTCGCAGCGGTAAGACGAGCAAGTGGCCCGAACCGTAGGGAAAGGCGTTCAGTATCACGAACGTGTGAGCGGTCCGTAACAGTACGCCCGTTGAATCGTTGATGGGTTCGTTGCCGAGGACACAGAAAACACACTCGCCGTCGTCGCGCGCGTTCTCGCCAGCGTTCGTGCTCGATACGTAACTCTCGCGCCACGCCGCGGAGAAACGTTCCAGTGGCACTAGGGCGCCTCGGGTGAGGCGTGGCGCTTAATCTCGTCGACGAGTCGATCGCGAAACTCGCTCACTGACACCCCACGCTCAGGATCGTTTGATCCCCGCGCGTTGATGCCGAGCGTTGCTTTGGCAACGTCGTCATCGCCCACGACAATGACGTACGGAATCTTCTCGAGTTTGGCTTTACGAATACGCGCGCCTAGCGGCTCGCTCGCCGCTTCAACGCTCACGCGAACACCATCAGCGCGCAACGACGCCGCTACCTCGTAGGCGTAGTCGTCATGATCGTCACGTACACCCAGCACCCGTACTTGCTCGGGGCAGAGCCACGTCGGCAAGTTTCCCGCGAAGTGCTCAATAAGAATTGCCATAAATCGCTCGACAGAACCAAAGAGCGCGCGGTGAATCATGATGGGGAGCTGACGAGTGTT
>DATCBX010000167.1:0-8948 GCA_036511635.1 Acidimicrobiales bacterium
CGTTGGCTACCGGACGCTCGGTGGTAACTGACCGGTTCTTTGCCTCGACCCTCGCGTATCAGGGCTATGGTCGCGGCGTCGACCTCGCGTTACTGCGCGCGGCAACGCAACTAGCCATCGGTGCGACACTGCCGAGCTTGACGATTCTTCTCGATCTGCCTTTGGAGATCGTCAACGAACGGCGCGCTCACGACGCGCGCGATCGTTTCGAAGCAGAAGACCTTGCGTTTCACCAACGCGTTCGAGACGGCTACTTAGAACTCGCCAAGGACCCCACGTGGATTGTTGTCGATGGTTCACTCAGCGAGGACGAGGTCGCGAGCGTGATCGACGAACGGGTTGCCGACCTACCCTGGTGAGATGACTGACGTTTTCGATCGATTGGTTGGCCAGGACCGAGCCGTTGCGTCACTTCGCCAGTACGCGCTAAGTCCCGTCCACGCGTATCTCTTCAGTGGACCGAGTGGCTCGAGCGTGCGCGACGCGCTCGTTGTCTACGCCGCTGCCCTGCAGTGCCCGCAACACGGATGTGGTGAGTGCGAGATATGTCGGCTTGTGCTGAGCGAACAGGACCCTGACGTTCACTACGCCGATCGTTCGGGGGTGAGTTGGCGCATGGAGGAGATTCGAGAAGCCGAGCGTGTCTCGAGGCGCCGACCACTCGGAGCGGGCTATCAGATCGTCGTGATCGAGGACGTGGAACTGACCACCACCGGCGCGTCGCCCAGTGCACCCGCGTTGTTGAAGTCGCTCGAAGAGCCACCGTCGCGAACCATATTTCTTTTGAGCGCGGAGGAGCTACCCACTGAGCTCGACACCATTATCTCTAGGTGCGTTGACGTAAAACTGCGCTCGCTTTCTACTGACGATCTCGAGTCGATACTGATCGGCGACGGCGCGCCACTCGACGTCGCACGTTCAGCAGCCTTAGCGGCGAACGGCAATCTGCGTCGAGCGCGTGTTCTCGTGCGCGACGCCGATCTCGCGTCACGGGTTGAACAGTGGCGAAGTGTGCCCGATCGTCTGAGCGGAACACCGTCCGACGCCGCGTTGGTCGCCCAACAGATCGCTCAATCCCTTGATGAAGCCATTACGCCTCTGCAACTCCTTCAACAAGAGGAGCTAGACCGGCGCGTCAGTGACGCGAAGGAAATGGGTCTTCGTTCGGTGTCGAACCGCAAGGACATCGAGGCGCAGTTCAAGCGCGAACAGCGTCGCTTTCGCCTGGACGAGTTGCGATTTGGCTTTAGTGCACTGACTGGTGTGTACCGAGAGCGACTCATGGAAAATCTCGAGGAAGTCTCTGACGGCGACACACGAAGTGAGTATCGAGTGGGGGCGTCGCTTCGCGCCATTGACGCCGTCACCGCCGCAAATCGGCGGCTCACCACCAATATTGACGAGTCGCTACTGCTCCACGATCTCATGTTCTCATTGATGGAGTTCTAGTGCGCGAGCAAAGAGCTCGTTGGCCGATGGGCTAATATTTCTCTCTGCGCCTGGGTAGCTCAGTCGGTAGAGCAACGCATTCGTAATGCGTAGGTCAGGAGTTCGAATCTCCTCCCAGGCTCCACTTCACGTTGCGCACTTTGGATGAATAGCCTCTCGTTCACCTAACTGCTTAACGAATAGACGACGGTAACGGTGACGTTGACGGTCTGCTTCCCGCTTTCAATCGGCACAGCGCTTCCGGCGGTCGAGGTCGCAAACTTTTGGTACGAATACATCACTGGTTGCGCCGCTGCGTTCTCTTGGTCGACGATCCGCACGATCGACACCACGGTCGTATTTCCACCCTTAGCGATCTGCACTGCTTCACGGTGCGCGTTCTTCACCGCACGAGCGCGCGCTGAGGCCAGGAGCTTGGACTGATTCGAGATGGAGAAGGTCACGCCGCTGAGTTGGATGCCGTTACCCACGACGTGGGCTGCCGCGTCGAGCGCGGTACCGGCCTTCTTCAAATCGTGCGTCGTGACGTTGAGATCGTCAACGGCGGTGTAGCCAGTGACGGTGCCTTGAGCGTTGGTATTCGGATAGATGTTCAGACCCGAGGTCTGCAAGTTCTTCTTCGTCACGCCGTTCTTTAGGAGCGAGGCCTCAAGCGCCTTCATTTTGACGTTGTTGGCATCGAGTGCACTCGCCGCGCTCACGGCGACGCTTTGGACACCGGCTTGAAAGCTCATCGTGTCCGGCGCGCCCGAGACCGTTCCCGATCCAGTGACCGTGATGGTGGCGGTGGTGCCCGAGTGACGGTGGCCGAGTGTTTCACCCGTGAAGGCAATTGCGGCGATGATGACCGCGAAGACGAGCAGAAAGAGTCCGCGCGGGCCGTAGCCACGACGATGGCCACCCGGCCCCCTGTGGCCCCAGTGATCGTGTTCGTGCGTTGGGTGCTCTTCGGTTGCGTCGCTGTGGTCACTCATGATGTCTCCTTGATGACGAGCTACGTAGATCGTCGGCTCGTGGTCCTTACTGCTATCTACTGCGACTGCCTTTGCTGGTGAGCGAGTTCGCCGCTGCGTTTCGAGCCACGTTCGTCATCGTTCACTTCCTTACTCAGTACCTGTCGTGAACATGGTCAAACTTTCATCGAAATTTGACGCGCTACGCGTCGAAGCGATTACTCGAGCGAGAAGGAGCGCGCCACCGCGACAAAGTCGTCCGAGCGCTCTTCCCAGTTTTGATACTGGTCAAAGCTCGGGGCGGCCGGTGAGAGCAGCACGACGCCCCCGTGCTCGAGTGACGCACGAGCAAATTCGACGGCTTCGCGCATTGTGCTGGCGCTGCGTTGGCCTATGTCGTGGTCTTGTGAACGAACGGCAGCACTCAGGCGCGCCCCGGCGTTGCCCATCGTGATGAGCGTGGTGTGTTGATTCCTGGTCGTCAACGCGCGCGCGAGTTCGTCGTAGTCGACGCCTCGGTCGAAACCTCCCGCGATAAGGGCGACCGGTTCGTCGGCGAAGACGTCCAGTGCGGCGATCGTCGGCAATACCGAAGTAGCGAGACCGTCGTCGACGTAGCGCACCGTGGCGCCGTCAATCTCTTCGCTGGCAACGAGCGTCAAGCGGCCTCGAAGGGGTTCAAAATGCGGGGCGCTCATCGAGACCACGGCGCGCACGTCGTCGACGGCGACACCGGTCAGCGCTTCAACGGCCGCGAGAGCGAGCGCAACATTGGCGTCGTTGTGGGCACCGATGAGACCGAGCGAGGCCGCGAGGCGAGTGGCGTCTTTTGAAACGAACGTCACGTCACCACCGAGTCGATCTCGCACGTCATGGAATGAAGCGTCGTCTGGGACCAAAGTGCGGTGCTCACCCTGGGCACGGGTAAGTGACAGTTTGTCGCTCTGGTACTGCTCGAGCGAGCCGTGCCAGTCAAGGTGATCTGAACCCAAGGAGGTGACGACGACGACGCCGGGCGCGACGTCGAGGTCCACGCACTGAAAACTCGAGACCTCAAGAACCAACCAACCCTTTGAGGTGTCAATGTCGGGATCGTAGGGAGGCTGTCCGATGTTGCCAAGACACTGTGCCTCTTGGCCCAGACAGTGAAGGAAGAACGTAATGAGGGTCGTTGTCGTTGACTTGCCTTTTGTGCCAGTGACGCCGATGACGCGCGCGAGGTCGGTGTCGTGGAGCCAAAGGTTGAGCGCGGACGTCACGGTGACACCGTGAGCTTCGAGGTCGAGCACGTCGGCGCGACGGCGAGGAATGCCGGGGCTCTTTAAGACAACGTCGCAGTCGCGCAACTTGTCCAGTCCGCCCTTTGTCGTCGGGGTGACCTCGGATCCGAGGTCCGAGCTGTCGTCCACGATCACTAGTTCGCTGGTGCTCGCGAGTCGTTTCGCGGCCGCGAGACCTTCGACGCCGTAGCCAAAGATGCCGACGCGCTTGCCGGCGAGGTCAGCGAAGCCAGTGGGCCGGAACACGGCTTGGTCCTTGAGGCTCGAGAAGTTCCTCGAAGCTTTGATCGGGACTGACCTCATGAGCTAGCGCCGACAAGCCGTCGACATCAGCCCACTCGCTCATCTCACTTACCCTCATCAACGCGACCGCACTCTCGTCGGGATCGCCAACACATTCAAAGGGTTTAAAGGCCACGCCCTCGCCAACGAGCACGCGCAACTGTGCTTTACGCTTGGGATCGCTCAGCGGTTCGTGCTGGAAAATCTCCTTCAAAGACGGGCGCGAGAGATAGGGCGCGAGCATCAAGTTGATGAACAGACATTTGTCACATTCGCCGCACCAACCGTCGAGGCGTTGCGCCGGATCTTGATTGAACGCGCGATTGCAACTGCGAAAGACGTGATGATAGTTGGTCAACTCACTAAACATCTTCGCGACCCACACTTCACTTCGATCGCGCAAGAAGCTGGCCACGATGAACGTAGTGCCAACCCGCTCGCTGATGGCGTCCGAGAGAAGTTGTTCCGCATCCCAAGACTTGCTCCACTGGTGATTCACTTCTAGTTCGCGCCAGCGAAGATTCGCTGCCGAGGCCGAATGCTCATTCGCCATAACGACGCCGCCTCGGCCCGAGGCTAAGGCGGCCACGGAGGCGAGGAGCGTGATCATCGCGGTGACGGGAACGTGCCCGTTGAAGAAGGCGTAATCCCCTTTAAGAATCTGCGTATCAAGCGAACGCGTGGCGCGAACAATTTCGAGCCCCGTCACGTCGGCGGTGGCTTCGAGGGGCGCGAAGCGCCCGCCTGGGGGACTCACGATGAAAAGTGCTTGGTTGAGCTTGGGAGAGAGTTGAGCGGTGGTAACAACCGAGTCGATGCCGCCGCCAAAAGGGACGAGGATGCGTTGGTCGTCGACGACGGGCTCGACGCGACGTACCTTCGCGCCACCGGTGATGATCACATCGTCGAGAGGAAGATCGTTCTTGTAGGCGAATTCGCCGAGCCCCTCGCGCAACGCGGCGCGAAAGAGTCTTTCGCCTTTGTCACCCAAGGGTGTGGCACCAAGATCGATGCGTCGAGGCGCACTGGCCTTGTAATACGAAAGACCAGCGAGCAGAAACCACAGTTGTGCCACGGCTTTCACCGCTGGCGTGTTGAGAGAACTGACTCCTTCGAACTCAACCTGCTCGACGAAGACCAGTCCGTCGAGTTCGTACGTCGCGTTCAACGTGGTGTCGGTGACGTCGAGACTGACGTAGCGAAAGAGTTCGCCGCGCTGCTTTCTCGTCGAGTCGCTCATGTCGTTCTTCATGTTACGAGGCCCGTTTTGCGACGACGGCGAAACGCCCACAAGGTCGCTGCGCTCGATCACTAAAGAACACTTCGCCACCGTCGGTGACTTGGCGACTTTGACCAATGGACTCGTCGGCGACGCCGCCCTGTCGGAGTTGATGGATAGCAACACGACGAAGGTCCAGGCGCGATCGATCTTCACCATCGGGCATCAACGCGTTCTCGACGTCCGTGAAATGTTGCGCCACGTCGGGGCCGACTTGGTAGGCCTCACGGGAGATCGACGGTCCAATGAACGCGTGCACTGTCGCGCTGTTCTCAAATGTGTCGAGTGCTTTAGAAAGAACGCCCTTAGAGAGTCCACGCCAACCGGCGTGTACGAGCGCGAAGCGACGTGACGATCGGTCGGCGAGCAAGATCGGCAAGCAGTCGGCGACGAGCATCGCGAGGACCACGTCGTCGCTTTCGGTGACGAGCCCGTCTGCTTCGCTGGTTTCGCTCGCGAGTGAAGCATCCATGACGTCGGCGCCGTGAACTTGGCGGACGATAACGAGACTCATCGGGTCAACGCTCGCCGCGTGTGCCACGCGACGACGATTTTCTTCAACATCGCTCGCTCTGTCGCCCACATGGTCACCGAGATTCAATGAGTCGTACGGTGAAGAGCTGACGCCACCGAATCGGTCGGTGACGAAGGCGTCGACGCCAAAGGCAACGACACTCTCGACGGGATAGATCGTCAGTCCATTTCGAAGTTCGGCCTTGAGGACTACGTCGATTGGCACGAGGCGCAGATTCCATTGAGTTCGAGTACGTGGCGAAGGTCGTTGTATCCGTGGCGGTGGGAGAGTTGGCGGGCCCACGATTCGAGTTCAGGCGCGTCCACTTCGATGGTCGCGCCACAGCGTCGACAAGCGAGGTGGTGGTGGTGGGTATCAACCACGCAACGTCGATAGAGGCTCTCGCCGCGATCGGTCATGACGACGTCGACTTCGTTCGCCTTCGTGAGCGCCTTGAGCTGGGTGTAGACGGTCGCGAGCGCGATGCTGCCACCGTCGCGAGAGATGAGTGCGTGGAGCTCTTGGGCGCTAATGAAGCCCTGGACGCGGCTGAGCACGCCCACAACTTCTCGGCGCTGGGCCGTATTGCGAGTCGCGGTCACGATTTCAGCGTACCTGATTTCGATTTGTATTCTGGAATGATTCTTATTAGTGTACTTGGAATGGTTCTAAAGAAGACCCCAGTCACAAAATTCTCTCTTTCGCGACCACGTGCTCTACGTCGTAACGCGACCATCGTCACAGTCCTCGCCGTGGCGGGCGTGCTGCTCAGCAGCTGTGGCACGTCCGCTGTTGTATCAAAAGGCGTAATTCAAGCGGTGGGAGCTGAGAACCAATACGCCAATGTCATTAGCCAAGTAGGTGGGCGCTACGTGCGGGTGCGCGCCGTCATGAGTAATCCAAGTACCGATCCTCACACCTATGAGGCGAGCACCAGCGTTGCCCAAGAGATTGCTTCGGCGCAGCTCGTTGTTCAAAACGGCGTGGGCTACGACGCCTTCATGAATCAGCTCGAGTCAGCGTCGCCGAATTCGTCACGTCATGTCATTTCGGTTCAGTCGCTTCTGGGTCTGCCTAACGACACCAAAAATCCTCACCTTTGGTACAACCAAAAGACGATGTCGATGGTGGCGAGTGCGGTGCGAATCGAGTTAACAAAGTTGCAGCCCAATCACGCCAACTATTTCAACGCGCAGCTGAAGACCTTCACGACGTCAATGGCTTCGCTCGCGAGCGCGACGGCGACATTTCGATCCACGTTTGCTGGCGTCAAAGTCGCTGTTAGTGAACCAGTCGCGGACTACCTCCTGCAAGCTTTGGGACTCACGAACAGGTCACCTTTTCGATTCCAGGCTGACGTGATGAACGGCATTGACCCCTCCCCGGAAGACATCGCGTTCCAGGAAAATCTCTTTACCCACCACAAGGTCAAGGTGTTCTGTTACAACGCTCAGGTGAGCAGTCCCGTCACGCAGTCACTTCGCACGCTCGCTCAGTCCTCGGGCGTGCCCATCGTCGCCGTGTACGAGACCATGCCGACGCCCGGTTTCAACTACCAGTCGTGGATGCTCGCTGAGATAGTCGCGCTCACGAAGGCCCTTACAAAGTCAACCTCAACGGAGAAACTATGACGGTGAGTGAGACTTCATCCATCAATGAGGACGGTCTCCTCGATGTACGCGGCGTTGACGTTTCGATCGCGGGCCGCGTAATTCTCCACGACGTGAACTTTTCGATTAATGCTGGTGAATTCACTGGTCTCATTGGATCGAACGGCGCGGGTAAGACAACGTTATTGCGCGTGATCTTGGGGCTGCAAGCAACGTCCAAGGGCACGATCACGTTCCACGGACAAGAACTCACGCGCGCTAATCGTTCGATTGGCTACGTCCCTCAGAAAGTGCTGTTCGATCCCGATATGCCCGTTCGCGTGCGCGACTTCGTTGCCATGGGTGTTGACGGACATCGATACGGCATCGTTCGACGTTCCGCGTCAATCTACGAAACCGTCGAAGAGATGCTCGAGGCGGTGGAAGCCGACGCCTTTGCAAATCGACGAGTAGGGGCTCTCTCAGGTGGCGAGCAACAGCGCGTTTTAATGGCGCACGCGCTCGTGAGCCGACCCGATCTTTTGTTACTAGACGAACCGCTCGCCAATCTTGATCCGCGAAGTGCGTTCGACATCGTTCGCCTCTTGCACACGATCGCCACTCGCCAACGTGTTGCCATCTTGATGAGTGCGCACGACATGAATCCGTTGTTGCCAGTGATGGATCGAGTGATTTACGTCGCCAACGCGAAAGTGGTGAGTGGCACGACCGAGGAAGTGGTTCGACCAGAGGTCCTCAGTTCGCTCTATGGGCATCACGTGGACGTGGTGCACGTGCACGGTCGAGTGTTGGTTGTTGGTGGAGACGACGACGAAGTCGACGAGCGTTTCGTTCCCGACCACCCGCAGTTGGTGGTGGAGTAGTCGTGCACTGGCTTATGGAACCAGGCCTCTTTGCCAACGGATCGGTTCGTACGGCACTCGAGCTCGGCGCCATGGTCTCCTTGGTGTCCGCGATTGTTGGAGTGTTCACGGTTCTACGCTCACAGTCCTTTGCCGGTCACGCGCTCACCGACGTCGCCATGGCCGGAGGTGCGGGCGCTTCACTGGCCTCTGTCGCTCCGCTCGCGGGCTTTCTCGGTGGCGGAATTCTCGGCGCTGGTGCGATGGACGCAATTGGCGTACAACGCGTCAAGGATCGCGATATCGCGACGGGCGTCGTACTCGGCGCGGCAACAGGACTCTCCGCACTTTTTTTGTACCTGGTCGCGTCGACCAGCGCCGCGACGGGCTCAACGCAACTCGTCCTCTTTGGATCGGTCTTCACCGTTGAGGCGTCCACGCTGCCTTACGTAGCCGTCCTCAGTGTTCTGGTCTTGCTTTCGTTGTATCTCATTCGTCGCCCATTGCTCTTTAGCTCACTCAGCGCAGAACTCGCTGGAGCGCGAGGCGTTCGCCTCCGCCTTGTCGGCTCGGCCTTCATGGTGATGCTGGCCGTCGCGGTGGGGCTCTCGTCAATCGTCATTGGGTCAATTCTCTCAACGGCTCTTTTAATCGGCCCGGCGGCCAGCGCGTTGAAGGTTTCACGTTCGATTATTCACGCGTCGTGGCTCGCCGTGGTCTTTGGCGTCGCGGCGACGTG
>DATCBX010000168.1:0-3053 GCA_036511635.1 Acidimicrobiales bacterium
AGAAGTTGCGTGTAGAAACCAACAGTCAGATCCTCGAGCGGATCAACCCAAAAAGCCGTCGACGCGGCGCCACCCCAGGCAAAGGAGCCATCGGTCGCGAGGGACTTGTTCTTTCGTTGATCCGTAACGACCGACATGCCAAATCCAAAGCCAATCCCGGCGTAACTCGTCTCAGAGAACGAGTCGGTCGCGAGGGACTCAAGATCAGCGTCATCGGGCAAGTGATTTTGTGTCATCAAGTCCACCGTGCGACTGGAAAGCAGTCGAACGCCGTCGAGCTCGCCACCGCGCAACATCAACGTCATGAAGCGGTCGTAGTCATACGCCGTCGACAACAGTCCCCCGCCGCCGCCATGAATCTTCGGCGGGTGGTTCACTGTTCTTGCCAACTCCTCGTACGCAAACGAGTTGCCGTGCGATGGCACGTAAAGCATCGCGAGTCGATCAAGTTTCTCCTCGGGACACCACCACTCGGTATCGTCCATGCCCAGAGGATCAAAGATCCTCTCCTTCATGAAGACGTCGAGCGCTTGCCCACTCCAGATCTCAATGAGTCGACCCAACACGTCAAAGGAAACGGAGTAACTCCATTTGCTACCGGGCTGAAAGAGAAGGGGGCTCGAGCACCAGTCGTCGACCGCTTGGGCGAGGTCAGCGCTTTTAGCGAAACCAAAGTCATAACCCTTGGCGCGATAGATCGCGTCGACGGGGTGAATGTAGTTAAAGCCGTAGGTGAGTCCACTCATGTGCATCAGCAGATGGTGCACGCGCACGGGCTCAGTAGCTGGCACCGTCTGCGGGCTTGTTGGCGTGCCGCCGGACCACACGCGCGGCTCTTTCAGCGACTCGATCCACTGACCGACTTCGTCATTTAGATCGAAGTGACCTTCTTCGTAGAGCATCATCACCGCGAGAGCGGTGAGTGGCTTGGTCATTGAGTAGATACGCCAGATCGTGTCGTCAACTACCTCGAGTTCTCGCTCGCGGTCGCGGTAACCACCCCTGTCACTCCAGACAAGTTGACCGCCTCGAGAGATGGTCGCGAGCCAACCAGCCAATCGTCGATCAGTGACGTAGGTATCGAAAAAGGGTTTGATACGAGCGAGACGTTCTGGTGACATGCCAAACTCGACGGGATCGACTCCAACCTTCAGTGACGACATGGCCACCTCGCTTTCCTCAGTGAGACTAGAGGAGAATGTCTCGACTCAAGTGCGATCGAGTGTCCGACGAAGCGCGTCAAGAGCACTGATGGCGCTGTACGCGCGAACTCGAGGGCGGTCGCCGGGAAGTCGTAGCGACACTGACTCAACCGCGTCGCCAATCGCGAGCCCAACAAAGACCGTGCCGGCAATCTGGCCGTCTTGCTCTTCGGGTCCCGCGACGCCCGTGACACTCAGCCCGACGTCGGCCCCGAGCAACGTTCTCACGCCGCTCGCCATGAACTCAGCAGCTTCGGCACTGACGACCGGTCCAACGGGCACACCTAAGAGATCGAACTTCACCTGCGAGGCGTAACTTACGACGCCACCGCGGAACCACTGTGACGCGCCCGCGACGTTCACGAGTCGACTCGCGATGAGTCCTCCGGTCAGTGACTCAGCGACCGCCAACGTGAATCCTCGCGCGACGAGACGCTGTGCGATGACGTCTTCCATGGTCTCATCATCGAAGCCAAAGATTATGTCCCCGAGCTTGTCCGCGATCAGCGCTCGCACTGCCGATTCTTCTTCGCCTAGGAGCCTGCGCGCGTCATCGTCGTCGTCGCCACGCGCGGTAATGCGCACCTTGATGCCTTCGATACCCGAGGCAAGAAAGGCAATCGTCACGCGTCCGCCTGCTTCGAGTGCGTCAAATCGCTCACCAACGGCTTCAGCGAGCGCCGACTCACTCGCGCCCCACGTGCGCAGCACGCGACTACGAATAACTGCCGTCTCACCGGCGTTACGTTGGCGCTCGAGCAGATCAGGCAGAATCGCCCGCTCGAACATGTCGCTCATCTCATAAGGCACCCCCGGCACCGCGTAGACGACCTTTTGGCCAACCATGCAGATCAGCCCCGGCGCCGTGCCGCGGGTCTGGGGAATGATCGTCGCGCCCTTTGGCACGTCGGCTTGGAGAAGATTGTTATCGGGCATCGTTCGCCCACGTGACTCGAACATCGCACGTATGCCAGCGACGAGGTCCTCGTGACGCACAAGAGGGACGTTCATTACCTCAGCGAGCGCGGCGCGTGTGATGTCGTCCTGCGTTGGCCCAAGTCCCCCACAGACGATCATCGCGTCGCTTCGCGCGAGCGCCGTGCGAAAAGCCAGGACAATACGTTCATGATTGTCGCCCACGTGTTGGTGAAAATGTGACGAAATGCCATTCGCCGCTAAACGCTCGCCGAGCCACTGCGAATTCGTGTCGGGAATCTGACCGAGCAGTAATTCCGTACCAACCGCGACGATTTCAACGCGCACGCACGACGACCTTTTTGCCCGCCGCGTAGTACTGCCATCCGGTGTAGACCGTGAGCACAACGGCCAGCCAGATGGTAACGAAGGCGTACGCCGGGTGATTCCCCGTCAAGGGCAGCACGCAAAAGCCAATCGCCCAATCCTGCGTGAACGTCTTCCACTTCGCGAGGTGGCTCGCGGGAATGGAGACGCCACGCTTGGCTGAGCGCGAGCGATACGCGCTCATCAATATCTCGCGCAACGTAATGATGATCGCGGGCACAATGAAAAAGGTCAAACCATGCGGGCGCGAAATGATGATCGCGTAAAGGGCACCAAGAACGATGACCTTGTCCGCCAATGGGTCGAGAAAAGCTCCCGACGTTGTCGTGCCGTGTCGACGCGCCACGATGCCGTCGAAGTAGTCCGACGCGCCCGCCGTAAGTCCAACAATCGTCGTCCACCACGAGACGCGATTGAAAATAATCATGTAGATGAAGACCGGCGCGATAACGAGACGAAAGGCCGTCATTAAATTTGCCGGCGTCAACAGCGCGGTAGGTCCGTAGGTGCGCTCAGTGCTCACAGCGCGACCGCTTCTAGGTCCGTTCC
>DATCBX010000169.1:0-2288 GCA_036511635.1 Acidimicrobiales bacterium
GTTCCATCATTTGTCGTCGGCGTGATCAAGAAGTACGGAGACGACAACGCGGGGAACCTCGTCGTCCAAATTACCTACACGATGTTCGTCACCGTGTTTCCGCTCCTTCTTCTTCTGGTGACAATTCTGAGCATCGTGCTCGCGGGTAACCCTTCGGAACGTGCGCGAGTGCTCCATTCGGCTCTCGGACAGTTCCCCATCATTGGCCAACAAATCGGCCACAACATTCATGTCATAAAACGAAGTTCGGTGTTTGGTTTCGTCTTTGGAATTGTCGGCCTGGTCTACGGCTCAACGGGACTTGCACAAGCGGGGCTCTACTCCATGGAGCAGATCTGGAATATCCCCGCTGCGGTACGGCCCAATTACGTAACTCGAATGGTTCGCGCTGTCATTTTTCTCGTTGTGCTGGCAGTCGGACTGATCCTCACTACCGCGCTCGCCGGATATGGGACGTTTGGAAGGCACAACTTCTGGCTCGGGGCGATAGGAGAGATACTCGCCGTCATCGTTAATGGGGCCCTCTACTTCGCCGCGTTTCGAACGCTCACTCCACGCCAGGTGGCCACCCGTTCCTTGATTCCAGGCGTGATCATTGGGGGAGTGGCATGGACCGTCCTTCAGGCGGCTGGCGGTTACGTGGTGGGACATGACCTAAAGGGAGCGAGCGCTCTTTACGGGTTCTTCGGCCTTGTACTGGGGCTGGTCGCTTGGATCTTTCTCGCAGCGGAAATTACGCTCTACGCGGCAGAGATCAACACTGTTCTTCATCGTCGATTGTGGCCGAGGGGTTTGGTGCAACCTCCACTAACCGATGCCGATCAACGTTCACTCGCTTCGCAGGTCACTCAGAATCAGCGGCGTCCCGAACAAGAGGTAGTTACCCGTTTTCGAGGCAGACCGATGACCCAAGATGAATATCGCGAGCGAGGGTATCAAGGTGACGATTCTGAGCCGGGGATCGAACGTCAGGCTCCAGACGAGCGGCAGGTTGATTCGTAATTGAATAGCGCGATTCATTAATTCGCGCCATGGCCTCGTTCCACGTTGTCGCAAAAACAACGAAATGATCGACGGTAGGCGACGTGGTGGACCCTTGGGAGATTTCTAAGTTCGGAAGACTCCGAAAGAACCAGAATGACAATCGCCGCACGGCTCAAGACCTCTGGAATTGCGATGCACTGCCAGTCTGCGGCGCTCGACGCAATCGACTCGTTGGAGCGTCGCTACGCGTCCGGACATAAGCTCCTAGAGGTCGGCAAGCAACTCGGATTCTGCGTATCGAGTTGAGGTAGTCTCACATCGTGAGTGATCAAAAGCGAAGCGTTCCAATCGGCGTTGCGTTGGTAGTCAGCTCGCTGCTCGTCGCGGTGTCCCTCGTCATTGGACTAGTTGCCGTCGGCCGCGGGGTGTCGGTGCGCGGTAGCAACACCGGCATCACCATCACCGGTGAGGCGTCGGCTGCCGTCTCCGCTAACCAAGTGGTGTGGGCGTTGACGGCCCAGGAGATCGCGCCCACCGCCCAAGGGGCCGTCTCGATGGTGGCCGCGGACGTGCAGTCGCTCAGCGCATACCTCAAGAGTGGGGGGATCGACGTCTCGAAGTTGGTGCTGAGTGGCGTCTCGACGTCGTACAACGAGCAGTACATCAACGGCAATCCGACGGGCAAGATCCTGAACTATCAGGCGAGCCGTAACGTCACGGTGAACTCAGACAACGTCTATCTCATTCAGAAGCTCAGCCAAAGCATTGGCCAGGTTCTCGAGACAGGTGCAAACATCAACTCCTCGGGACCGCAGTACTACGTGAGCACGCTGAAGAAACTCCGACCTCGGCTCATCGCTGCGGCGGTGCGCGACGCGAAGTCGAGGGCTATCGCGCTCACTTCCGCCACGGGTGGGTCGGTGGGGTCGGTTCGCAGCGCCAGGAGTGGACCGTTCCAGGTCAATGCCGTGGGCTCCGTCGAGGTCTCCAGCGGCGGCGTCTACGACACGACAACCATTCGTAAGACCGTGTCGACCACGGTGACGGTGGTCTTCAACTTGGGCTGACGAGGTTGTCAACTCACGCCAATACTGTGCACTGTCGACTTCATAGTTGCCAGGAGGATTCCCGGCTTGGTCATGAATTTTGTGATAGCGCCCGAGCGGATCTGGCGCTACGAAACGCTAGGGGCGTGAACTCAGAGTGGCGTCAGTCGGATACATCGTGGCCTCGCGGTAGGCAATGATCACGACGACGTTCTTTCTCTCTAGATCGTCGACCGCGCTCAGTCCTCTTTGCCCTTC
>DATCBX010000170.1:0-4167 GCA_036511635.1 Acidimicrobiales bacterium
ACCAGGGCCGCTGACACACAACGGGGCCAGCACTCGTAGCTGAGCGTCAGAGCTAAAGCGTAAAAACATTAGGATTTCCTCCGGGGGATGATGCGCTACTACTGAAGGGAAAGCCGTGGTTAACGAGGTTCAGCAGTTCGACGTCGTCGTAATTGGAGGAGGACCTGGTGGTTACGCCGCCGCTCTCTACGGCGCCTCCGCCGGTCTCAACGTCGCCATCATTGAGCGCGACAAAGTCGGTGGCACCTGCCTGCACCGTGGCTGCGTGCCGGCCAAAGAGTTCCTCGAGACCGCGCACGTTCGTCGCACGGTCGAACACTCCGCCGACTTTGGAATCACTGCAAAGACCGTGTCGGTGGACTTTGCGGTGAGTCAAGCTCGCAAGAACGAAATCGTTGATCGTCTCTATAAAGGACTCTCGGGTCTTCTCAAGGGTCGAAAGGTCACGGTCTTTGAGGGCACCGGGCAACTGCAGAGCGACCTCAGTGTGACGGTCACCGACGGAGCGGACGCCGGTGTTGTTGCCAAGGGCACGAACGTCATTCTCGCCGCCGGCTCGGCTCCACGCACATTGCCAGGTTTTGACATTGATGGAAATATTGTTCTCACGTCTGATGAGTTTCTCGATCTCAGCGCACTGCCCGCGACGGCAACCGTCATTGGTGGCGGCGCTATTGGGTGCGAGTTTGCTTCGCTCCTTTCTGACATGGGCACCAAGGTCACGATTCTCGAGGGATTGCCCTCAATCCTGGCGGGCTGTGACAGCGAGGTCGCCAGTGTGGTGCAACGTTCTTTTAAGAAGCGCGGCATTGAGATCCGGGTTGGTGTGAAGATCACCGGCCACACGCCGAAAAAGGGTGCCACGACGATCGCCATCGAAGGCGAAGATTCAGTGGACGCCGACGTAGTCGTCATGTCCGTAGGACGTCGCCCGCGTACCGAAGGTCTACTGAGTGACGGTACGAACGTGCAGATTGACGAACGAGGATTTGTGATTGCTGACAGTTATCAGCGAACGGGCAATCCCAACGTCTTCGCGGTCGGTGACGTTGTTGCCAACTCACCCCAACTCGCGCACGTCGGCTTTGCTGAAGCGATTGTTGCTATCAAGTCGATTCTTGGTGAGCCCGTCGTTCCAGTCGATTATGACCGCGTTCCTTGGGCGATCTACTCAAATCCCGAAGTCGCGTTCTGTGGTCTCACCGAAGCGTCCGCCAAAGAAAAGGGCTACGACGTGGTCGTAAAGAAGGACCCCTTCGGCGGTAACAGCCGTGCGCAGATCATCGGGGACACGGAGGGCGTTGTCAAGGTCATCGCCGAGAAGCGCGCTGACGGAACCGCGGGGCAGATCCTCGGCGTCCACATGGCCGGTCCTTGGGTCACTGAACAACTTGGCGCTGGCTACTTCGCCGTGAACTGGGAAGCTACGGCCGAAGAAGCGGCCGCGCTAATCCAACCACACCCTTCATTGTCCGAGACGTTTGGTGAAACGTTGCTGGCGTTGGCCGGACGAGGTCTACACGTTGGCTGACGTCACCCTCCCGTCGTTGGGTGAGTCAGTCACCGAGGGAATCATCACGCAGTGGTTCAAGAAAGTGGGCGACGTCGTCGCGCGCGACGAACCACTTTTTGAAGTCTCCACGGACAAAGTGGACTCTGAGATGCCGTCTCCGGCGGCTGGCGTCCTGGTCGAAATCCTCGCCGAAGAAGGTGACACCGTTCAGACGGGTTCTCGGGTCGCGGTTATTGACGAGACCGCCGCAGCGGGCGCTCCCGTCGCCGCTCCCGTCGCCGCCGCTGAAAGTGCACCCACCTCGAGTGCGCCGGCTCCCAAGTCGACCCCAACGCCTACGCCACCAGTGTCGAGTTCTTCAGCGGGTTCGCCGGTGAAAGGTTCCCAGAATGGTGTGGTGGTCTCGCCGGTCGTGCGACGCATCCTTAGTGATGGCGGCGTCGAAGCATCGACGCTCCAAGGCACTGGACCAGGGGGCGCGATCACCCGACGTGACGCCGAGCGTGCCGTGGCGAAGGGCCCGACTGAGGAAATTGTCGTCCCGTTGAGCAACGGACGTCGCCGTATGGGTCAACACATGTCGGTCTCCAGTCAGAGCACGCCACACGGTTACGTTGCCATTGAAGTGGACGGCTCGATTTTTGGAGAACTTGAGTCACTCGGACGCGTTACTCGCGATGGCGTGGCGATAAGCGACGAGATGGTCGTGAGCTTGGCCGCCGTTCGTGCTCTTGCTGAATATGAGTTTCTTAACGCTACGTACGTTGGCGACGAGTTGACGCTTCATCGCACCGTCAATCTCGGGGTCGTTCGGGCCGTTGATGATGATGGCATGTTGGTTCCCGTCGTGCACGCAGCGGCCGGTCTCACCTTGCGTGCGTTGGCGCGTCGAGTGAATGAACTCGACGAGCGTCTCGCGTCGCGACAACTCACCACCGACGATTTGATGGGTGGAACGTTCACCATTGCGGGAGCGCCGAGTGAGCACACGCTGTGGACAACGCCCATCATCATTCAACCCGAAGTGGCGATACTTTCCCTCGGTGCGGTTCGCCTCGCGCCCGTCGTGACGACGAACAACGGCACGACATCGATTGACGTTAGTCGAAGGGTCATCCTGGGATTGTCCTTTGATCATCGTGTCTGTGAACCAGTGGGCGCAGCGAGCTACCTTGAACGAGTGGCTGAGTTGCTCGCTGGAATGGACCTCGAGAGCGAGCGATAGATGCTTCGTCGACGACACTTAGGTAGGGTCTCTTTCGCTGAGGCCAATGACTTTCAACGGGCGCTTCTTCAGGCCAGTGACGATTACGTCTTGCTGTTCGAGCACCCGCCGACCTACACGCGTGGCATACGGACGCTCGAAGAAAACTTTCTCGTCGACCCTTCCTTGCTCGACGCCGTTGTCATTGACGCCGATCGTGGGGGTGACGTCACCTACCACGCGCCCGGTCAAGTCGTGGCGTGGGCCATCGTTAGTGTCGATGACGACCCAGCTGCCGGCAAAGCGCACGTTCATCGACTTGAGGGCGCGGTCATCGCCACGGTGCGTCGAGTTGACCCCGAAGGGCGTCTTGGTGTCGTTGACCGACTTGAGGGTTATCCCGGCGTGTGGGCCGATACGGAGGGCGTCGCGAAGAAGATTGCTGCGGTGGGCGTTCGAACCGAGCGCAACGATGCGGGAGTGCGAAGGACCTTGCACGGTGTTGCGCTCAACGTCGAGATTGACCTTGCTGGCTTTAAGGCAATTGTCCCTTGTGGCATTCCTGACAAGCCCGTGGCGTCGCTTAACTCACTTGGTCTCATGGTCACGACGCTCGACGTGGAGAACATCTTGGGCGAAGAGTTGGAGCGTGAACTTGGTGGAAACGCGCGCGTCGCGCGCGTTGATCGCAGCGTCGCCACGTTGTCTGATGAGCGGCCACTTATTCGGCGACTTAGAAAGGCCGGCGTTGACCCTGACGCGGGACTCTCGCTGAACACGCGTAAACCCGAGTGGCTGCGAATCGAAGCGCACATGGGCAATGAATTTCAGTCGCTGCGCAAACTCACCGAGGACCTTCGACTCGTGACGGTGTGCGAAGAGGCCGGTTGCCCGAACATCTTTGAGTGTTGGTCTTCAGGCACCGCTACGTTCATGGTGAACGGCGAGCGTTGCACGAGAGCGTGTGGATTCTGTCTCGTTGACACCAGCAAACCGCTGCCCCTCGACCCCAGCGAGCCAGAGCGTGTCGCTGAAGCCGTCGTTCGACTCAAGTTGGCGCACGCCGTTATTACGTGTGTGGCGCGCGACGATCTCGACGACGGTGGTGCGGGCGCCATCGCTCAGAGCGTGCGAGCGATTCGTGAGCGTTCACCCGGGACCAACGTCGAAGTTTTGACGAGCGACCTCAAGGGTGACCCGGATTCTTTGCAACTCATTATTGATGCCCGACCCGACGTGATGAACCACAACATCGAAACGGTCGCACGACTTCAGCGTGCCGTTCGCCCAAGTGCTGGTTATCTGCGCTCACTTACCGTGTTGGCTCGTAGCGCTCAGGCGGGGCTCACCACAAAGTCGGGTCTGATGGTCGGACTCGGCGAGACCGTTGACGAAGTCGAAGAGACACTGGCTGACTTGGCGTCGGTGGGCGTGCAGATCGCCACGATCG
>DATCBX010000171.1:0-2254 GCA_036511635.1 Acidimicrobiales bacterium
ATGGTCTTTCAGAACTACGCCCTTTATCCTCACATGTCCGTTGCACAAAACATGGGGTTCGCCTTGAAGATTCGAGGCGACTCAAAGAGCGAGATCAACCGCAAAGTTACCGAAGCGGCATCAATACTTCGCCTCACGGACTACCTCGATCGTCGACCCAAGGCCCTCTCGGGAGGCCAGCGGCAACGGGTTGCGATGGGGCGCGCCATTGTGCGCAACCCCCAAGCCTTTTTGATGGACGAGCCACTTTCAAATCTTGACGCCCAACTTCGCGTAGAAATGCGTCTAGAGATTGCTCGTATCCAACGACTCCTCAACGTCGCAACCGTCTATGTCACCCACGACCAAGTCGAAGCGATGACAATGGGAGACCGAGTTGCGGTGATGCGAAACGGCCAACTCCAGCAGGTCGACACGCCCCAAGACCTCTACGACCGGCCGGCGAATGAGTTCGTGGCGGGATTCATGGGTTCGCCACCTATGAATCTCTTGCGATGCCACATTCGACCGAGCGTCGATCGCGTCGACGTGATCCTGGGTGAACAGTCCGTAGAGTTGCCCTGGCACTACACGTCGTCACACCGCTTGCCCGCTCTCGGCGTTGACGTTGTCGTTGGGGTTCGACCAGAGGACGTCATCATCGCCGACGCCAACGCAACTAATACCGTTAAAGTCCGCGTCGAACGCACTGAGGCACTGGGCTCTGAGATTCTCGTTCACCTCTCACACGCCCCCCAGAGTGAGGGCGTTCGTGATAACGCACTGCGACAGAACACGCTGATCGCAAAGATGGGGCCGCGCGTCAAGATCTCCGTTGGTGACGAACTTTCGGTTCAGTTCTCGCCCAATCACGCGCACTTTTTTGACGCAGTAACCGGCGAAACACTGAGGTCATAATTCTCATGACGAGCCCCCTATCCCCACACTTAGATCGTCAAGTCCTCGCGAGCGGCCTTGATCACGTCGAGGGCGTGTGCTGGGATCCACAACGCCACTGCCTTTGGGCTGGCGGTGAGGCGGGCCAGATATACCGCGTTGAACTCGATGGCACGGTGACGACGATTACCACGATTAAAGGTGGTGTGCTGCTCGGCCTTGCTCTTGACGCAAAGGGGAATCTCTACGTCTGTGATCCCGGTAATCACCAGGTGTGGCGCGTGGACGAGCACGGCGCGTCTACGCGATACGGCGACGCGATCGATTATCCCAACTACCTCGCCTTTGCTCGGGATGGACGTCTCTTCGTCTCGGACTCGGGATCGTTTGATGAGCCAACAGGTCAACTCTTCGCCATCGAACCAAACGGCACGACCATCAACGTCTCGCCTCGCCCTCTGGCTTTCGCCAACGGACTGTGCGTCGACGCGACGACCCTGTGGGTTGTTGAGTCGAGCGCACCCGGAGTGAGCGCAATGGCCCTCGAAGGTGGACCTCTCGATCTCGTCATTCCCATGGAGCGCTGCGTTCCCGATGGAGTGGCCTTGGACGTCTCGGGCGGTCTTCTGATCTCGTGCTATCAACCCAATCAACTTTGGCGTTGGTCAAGCGCCAGCGGACTCGAACTCATCTTTGAGGACTGGACAGGTGAGTACGTACTCTCGCCGACCAACATCGCCTTCTACGGTGAGAACCTTGACCGCCTGGCACTCGCCTCACTGTGTGGTCACGACCTGACGTCTATCGTGCCACCAAGTCTTGGTGTCGCGCCCTTTTACCCCCTGCAAAGTGAGAACTCGTGACACGTGTACGAAGCATCAATCCAGCAACAGGCGTCGAGCGTGAACTCGACGTTGAAGAAACAACACCGAGTGAGGTCACGCAACTCACAGAACGCGCCAAAAACGTCGCGCTCGACGTCGCGCGCCGCCCCTTGACGTGGCGCTCGTCAATGCTGCGCGCTATGGCTGACGAGCTCGAGGCCGACGCGGCGAACCTCGTCGAGTTGGCGATAGAAGAGACCGCGCTCACCCGTGCCCGACTCGAGGGGGAACTACGTCGAACGGCCTTTCAGTTACGCTTTTTCGCCAACGTGGTGCAGGACGGTGCGTTTCTCGCAATATCCATCGACCACGCCACCGACTCACCAATGGGTTCGTTACCCGACCTTCGACGCCTGAACGTGCCGTTGGGCCCCGTCGGTGTCTTTGGCAGCTCGAACTTCCCCTTTGCCTTCTCTGTTCCCGGGGGCGACACGGCCTCCGCGCTGGCGGCCGGATGTCCCGTTGTCATAAAGGCGCATCCCGCGCACCCGGCT
>DATCBX010000172.1:0-10029 GCA_036511635.1 Acidimicrobiales bacterium
GGTCCGATTCGACCTCCCAGCCAAGTGTCACGGCGATGCGATTGAGTGCGGTGAATCCCATGCGAAGGCAGAGTCGGGCCTGCGATGACGCTTTTGTCGGGGCTAAGGCGAGATGCATGGCGGCGGCGTCAAGTACCGAGAGAAGTCCAACGAGCCACGAGTACCAGGGCTCTGGCGAACGAAAAAGTAAAAGAACTGGATATGTTGTGTGACTTTCAGCGAGCTCTGCGGACCACGCCTCCCACGAGGAGTAGAAGTCCGGCAAGGCATCGGTGATGCCGACGATCTGATGGCGCATCAAGATCTCTGGACCCCAGGCAGGAACACCCGACCGGCTTTCGAGCATGGCCACCAAACTTTCGCGCTGATTGAACGACGCGTAGAGGCTCGGCAGGTAGGCGATCTGTAGCGTCACGATTACCAACCACGTGGCACCAACCGTGATGTCGAGTGCAATGTTTTCCGCGCCCCCTTGATGAATCGCGCCCACCGTAAAAAGACTCGTGGTGGCTTGCTGCAACGCGTTCGTGATGTCGTGCGTCGTGGAATACAACATAAGGGTAAAGCCGATGATGAGGCCGAGAGCCCATGAAACGAGTTGCGCCACGATGCAGACGGGTCCCGTGGGCGCGAGAATGGCGTCTTTCGTTTCGTAGCGCCGAGCCATCTGCGAAAGCCCAATGAAGGTGAGTCGGACCATGGAGTTGATCTTGAGTGAGATCCGCTCAAAGCCACGCGGTCGACGCGGTAGAACAAGCGTAAAAAGAACGTTGGCCCCGACAATGAGGCTAAAAATGAGTCCGAAAACGAAAAGAAACACACTCACGCGCGGACATCCGTTAACTGACGCACGTCGTCGTGAGTCTGGCTCGGCAAAATCTGTTCGTTCTGCACTGCGCACCTTCCCTAACGGCGGTGTGGTGATGTTAGGTCCTCATCGCCGCGTGCACAACGCTTGGCGTAGGACGCGCGAGACGTACTTACTTTGCCTCGAGGTAGCCGACACCGACGAGCGCGAGCCCACTAGCCGGAGCGGCTTGTGGTAATTGGTACCGGCTCAAGCTCTCGAGGCGCTCCACAATGATGTCGGCCGGCAACGCACCTTGGCCAATGGCGACCATGGTTGAGGTGAGACAGCGAACCATATTGTGACAGAACGACTGGGCACGAATAGTAAGTCGAACAACCGGCGCGTGGCGCGGACTCATAATCCATTCGTCTTCTAAACGCTCCCAGCGCGCGGCGATCACTTTACGAAGTAAGGGCTCGTCGCCCGCTGCGTTCGTCGGACGACGACAGAACGCTCGAAAGTCGTGCGTGCCAAGTACGTCCTTCGCGCCACGGTTCATCGCCTTTAGATCCAGAGGCCCCTCAACCGACCACGCCCACGCGTTCGTCGACTCAAGTCCTGGTGGCAACGATTCGAGCACCAAGTAGCGATACTCGCGCCACTGAGCTGAAAAACGCGCGTGAAAGTCATCACTCACGGGCTCAGCTCGCAGAATCTGTACCCGTCCGCGCATCTGCTTATTGAGCGAGGTCATAAGTCGCTCACTCTCGAGTGAACGAACCTTGGTCACGATCGGAAGATCGACGTGCACTACTTGTTGAAAGGCGTGAACACCACTGTCGGTACGACCAGCGCCGACGATGAGGGGCTCGTGCTCGAGACGCAACGTGTTGGCCATCGTCGCGCGCAGTAACCCAACGACGGTGTCGTGTTGAGGTTGGTACGCGAATCCACTAAAGGCCTGACCGTCGTAGGCCAGGTCGAGGCGCCAGCGTTGCGTGGCGCCTAGGGGATCAGACGAATTCAATGCGCGCCATCGGGGCGTTGTCGCCCTGACGCGGTCCAAGCTTCAAGATGCGCGTGTAGCCACCTGGACGCTCAGTGTAACGAGGCGCAATCTCGGTGAAGAGCTTGTGGGTCATGTCCTTGTCGCGAATGAACGCCACAACGCGACGGTGCGCGTGAACGGAACCCTCGGGTGAGTTCTTCGCGGCCGTGACGACCTTCTCGACAATGGGACGAAGCGCCTTGGCCTTGGCCTCGGTGGTGACAATCGACTCGGCAGCGATCATCGACGCGACGAGGTTGCCCATCATCGCCTTTTGGTGTGCTGAGTTACCACCAAAGCGCTTACCTTTGGTTGGAGTTCCGCGCATGCTTAGTCCTCGATCCGAAGCGAAAGACCGCGCTCGTCGAGGCGGTCGTTGACGTCTTTCAGTGACGTGGCACCAAAGTTCGTGATCGACGTGAGGTCGCGCTCGGTGGCGTTAACCAATTGAGCGATCGTGTTGATACCCGCACGCTTCAAGCAGTTACGTGAACGCTCCGTGAGGCCCAACTCTTCGATACGAATGTCGAGCTCGCTCGCGGCGGCTTGAGCGCTGCCCACGTCACCGAGTTCGAGTGAAGGTGCCTCTTCGTCAAAGCTGGCGATCAACTCAACGAGTGAGCCGAGAGTCTTACCAGCCGAGGCGAGGGCCTCGCGGGGAGAGATCGAACCGTCGGTCTCAATGTCGATCACCAAGCGGTCGAAGTCCTTGCTCTGCTCTACGCGAACAGGCTCGATCTCGAAACTGACGCGACGAACGGGGGTGAAGATGGCGTCGAGGGGAATAACGCCGATGGTCGACGATCCCTTGTTGCCTTCGGCGCCCACGTATCCCTTACCGCGCTCAACCGTGAGCTCGAAGGTCAACGCGCTCTTCGGTGAGGTGAGGTACGCGAGGTGCAAGTCGCTGTTCAAGATCTCCACGTCAGCCGTCGTTGAAAGGTCGGCAGCGGTCGCAGGACCTTCTCCACGCTTGTCGAGACGCAACGTGACGGGCTCGTCCGAGTGAACCTGTAAGAGCAAGTCCTTCAGGTTCAAGGTGATGTCTTGAACGTCTTCTTTGACGCCTTCGATGACGCCGAATTCATGGAGCACGGCGTCGAACTTCACGCGAGTCGCTGCAGCGCCGGGAATCGACGACAGCAAGGTGCGACGAAGAGAGTTACCGAGCGTGTGGCCAAAGCCAGGGTCGAGCGGTCCAATGCCAAAGGACTGGCGATTGTTGACCTCGTCGCCGAGGGCTTCGATGGTAGGTCGTTGGATAATCAACATATGGGACTCCTAGGGGTATGTAAAAAGATCGGTTACTTGGAGTACAACTCAACGATGAGTTGCTCTTGGATCGACTCGTCGATCTGCTCACGCTGGGGAATAACGCGAACGGTGACGTTGAAACCGTTGTCGCCCTTTTCGAGCCAGCCCGGCACGGTGCGGTCCAACACGTCAAGATTGCGCTTGACGTTGAAGTTCTCGCGGGTGACGGCCTTTAAGGACACCACTTCACCAGGACGTACCCGGTACGAAGGAATGTCCACGCGCTTGCCGTTGATGCTCACGTGACCGTGGCGAACGAGCTGACGGGCCTGAGCGCGTGACGCGCCCCATCCGGCACGGTAGGTCACGTTGTCGAGACGAGTCTCGAGGAACTGCAAAAGGTTGACACCCGTCATGCCGGGGCGACGGTTGGCCTCTTCGTACAGATTGCGGAACTGCTTTTCCAACACGCCATAAATTCGACGAGCCTTCTGCTTCTCGCGCAACTGGGTTAAATACTCCGAACCCTGACGCTGACGGTCACGGCCGTGCATGCCCGGCGGAAAGGCGCGCACGCGTCGGTCCGAGTTCTCGGCAACGGGGCACTTCAAAGTAAAGCAACGCTCACCCTTGAGGTAGAGCTTCGTGCGTTCACGTCGACAAAGTCGACAGACGGGTCCTGTGTATCGAGCCATAACTGTTCCTTAACCTCGACGGCGCTTCTTAGGGCGACATCCGTTGTGCGGCAGTGGCGTCACGTCTTTAATCGCGACGACTTCAATGCCGGCAGCGGCAATCGAACGAATAGCGGTCTCACGGCCTGAGCCAGGACCGCGAACCAACACGTCAACTTTTTTGACGCCGTGTTCCATGGCAGCGCGCGCACACTTCTCAGCAGCTAACTGTGCGGCGTAAGGCGTTGACTTGCGTGATCCCTTGAAACCAACTTGACCCGACGAAGCCCACGACAACACGTTGCCCTCGGGGTCGGTGATCGAGACGATCGTGTTGTTGAACGAACTCTTGATGTGCGCGACACCAAAGGCAACGTTCTTGCGTTCTTTTTTGCGGGTCTTGCGAACCGCGGTTGGCTTAGCCATTACTTCGTTACCTTCTTCTTGCCGGCGACGGTGCGCTTGGGACCCTTGCGGGTGCGCGCGTTAGTGCGAGTGCGCTGACCGCGAACGGGCAGACCCTTGCGATGACGAATGCCCTGGAGTGAGTTGATCTCCATCTTGCGCTTGATGTCTTGGGTGACGTTGCGTCGAAGGTCACCTTCAACGGTGACGTTCTGGTCGATGTAGGTACGAAGCGCGTTGACTTCAGCTTCGGTGAGATCCTTAACGCGTGTGGACTCATTGACCTCTGTCGACGCGCAGATCTGTTGCGCGATCGTGGGGCCGACACCAAAGATGTAGGTGAGGGCGATCACGGTGCGCTTCTCGCGCGGTATGTCAACTCCAGCAATACGGGCCATCGTTTTTCTCCTAACCCTGACGCTGTTTATGGCGCGGGTTCGCTTCACAGATCACGCGAACGACCCCGGCCCGGCGAATGACCTTGCACTTCTCACAGATGGGTTTAACGCTCGCGCGAACTTTCATTTGGTTACTTTCTCGATCTACTAGAACGTGAGTTATTTGTAGCGGTAGGTGATGCGGCCGCGGGTCATGTCGTAAGGCGTGATCTCTACTTGGACCTTGTCGCCGGGCAAAATACGAATGCGGTGCATGCGCATTTTTGCCGAACTGTGAGCGAGAACGTTGTAACCGTTCTCTAACTCAACACGAAACATGGCGTTGGGTAGGGGCTCGACGACGGTACCTTCTACGGTGAACGCGTCTTCCTTTGGCTTACTCAGGTTCTTTCTCCTTATTACATGACTACCGGGCGCGCAAGAGCAAAACTCTTGTGCGTAGAGACCTCATAGGCGAGCCCTGAGGTCGGCTTTCTATTCTACCGGAAATTCACAAAAACGCAAAAACGACGCCGATTTCAAGGAACATCAGCGACGTCTCGGACCGGTTGGTCCCCTAAATTCTAGTCGGGAGGCGAGAAATCCCGTCAGGCGACCTCGCCCAAAGGCTTGATTTTCGCGCCCACTCCCCTCGATCAGGGCAAAGCGCAGGGCGTACGCGTCGAGGTCGCGCTCCGTAATGACCCGGTTCACCACGAGGCTGGGATGACTGGCGTCATGGCGTTCGCGATCTGTAGGTAGCCCTCGTCGCTGGGGTGATCGTCAGGACCGTAGGGCGCTGGCTGGCACATCCAGGTCAGGTTGCACGTTTGTTCGACGTTCACGGGAATGACGCCCACGTTGGCCACCGTAACCCTCGTCGTCACGTTCATCTGAAAGTACGTCGGCACGTCGGCCACGGCGACGCCGGCGGCGCTGTACGCCTGGGCGAGCACCGCGTTCAGCTGATTGATTGCCACGAGCGTCTGGTTCGCGACGGCCGGACCATTGGCGCCGTCAAAGTAGTGCGTGAGAAACGGATCGTAGTACTCAAGACCCACGAACTTCACGTGAGGACCGGCAGCATTTTTGAGAACCGTCAAGAGTCGAGGCATGTCGACCTTAACCGCGGCGATGCCCGCGGCGACGCACGCCTCGTCAATCGTCGTCGGTGATAAACACGGACGAACGTCATTGAACCCAAGGTCAATACTTACGAGTCCCGGTCCGCCTTGATGCGCTTTGAAAAACGTAAACGTACGCGTCAACTGCGTCACGGGCAACGTGTAGCAGTGGTCGGCGACCTTGGTGTTGAGAATTGTTTGCACCGTCTCGCCGGGGCAGCCAATTTGCGTCAACGTCAGCGCCACACCTTTGTAACCCTCGAGTGTCACCACGTCGTCCGCGTAACCCTCGAGCGTGCGACGCGAACGGTGGTGAGGAATGCCCGTTGGTTCGAAGCCGAGTGAAGAGGAGGCTCCGATGGCGAGAAAGTACGACGAGAAGGTCACGGGCGCGATTGTGTTCGGCGGCGGTGTTGACGCGGCACTGGCACCTTGGCGCGGATCAGAACGAGTGAGCGAGAACGCGGTAACGACGATCGCGACCGTGACCGCTACGAGGAACACGAACCTCACTCGCCGTTTCGTAACGTTTCTCAAGAAGCAACTGTCCTTAGGTCGGGTCTGTGTCGCCTCTACCCACGTCGGGCGGCCGCGTACGCAGAAACACTCGTGCGTGTACTTCAACTATAAGTCTGACCCAGACGCCAACGGGCCAGTCGCCATTTTACGCCAGCGTAAAGACTTCGGGTCCGTTCTCGGTGACCGCGATGGTGTGCTCGAAGTGCGCCGAGAGTTGACCGTCTTCGGTCATAACGCTCCACTCGTCGTCCAGCACGTACGTGTCGAACGTGCCGACGTTCACCATTGGCTCAACGGCGTACACCATGCCCTCTTTCAAGGTTGGGCCCGGCGAGCCCGGCCAGTAGTTCGGCACCTGAGGCGACTCGTGCATCTCGGTGCCAATGGCGTGACCAACGTACTCACGCACGACGGAAAAACCTGCCTCCTCAGCAACGTGTTGGACCGCTCGGCCGACTTCGTGCAGGCGACCGCCCACGACCAACTTGTCAATACCCGCCCAGAGCGATCGTTCGGTGACCTCGATGAGGCGTTTGGCGACTTTGGAGATCTCGCCGACACCAGCGGTGTAGGCGGCGTCGCCGTGGTATCCCTCGACGATCGCGCCGGCGTCAATCGAGATGATGTCGCCTTCTTGTAAGACGTAGTCACCGGGAATGCCGTGGACGATCATGTCGTTCGGGCTGGTGCAGATGACGGCGGGAAAGCCGTGATAGTTAAGAAAGTTCGACCGGGCGCCGCGCTTGGCGAGCACGTCGGCGGCCACGTTGTTGAGGTCCATGGTCGTCACACCGGGGCGAATAGCCGCGCGCGTTACTTCGTGCATCTCGGCAACGACCTTGCCGGCCCTGCGCATCTTGTCGAGTTCTTCTTTTGAGCGAATCACACCAAGCCTCGAGCCGTAAGTACCGCGTTAATCGCGTCGGCGACCACGTCGACAGGCTGATTGCCGTTGACTGTTTCGAGAATGCCCTTCTTTTCGTAGAAGGAAAGGAGCGGCACTGTGTCGCGCTCGAAGATATCAAGGCGCTTTTGAATCGCCTCGGGCTTATCGTCACTACGTTGGACAACGTCGCCGCCACAGACTTCACAGGTGCCAGAGATGGCGGCCGGGTCACTGTCCTTATACGTCGTGCCGCACTCTTGGCAGACGCGACGCGATGAGAGACGTTGCATAACGAGCTCGTTGGGCAACTCAATGTAGAGACAGAGTTTGAGACCGTTGGCGCCGAGGATTGTGTCGAGCGCTTCGGCTTGGCCGATATTGCGAGGAAAGCCATCGAGCACGCCGCCACGCTTGGCGTCATCTTCTTTGAAGCGGTCCTCGACGAGCTTGTTCACGAGATCGTCCGAGACGAGTCCACCCGAGTCGAGCACGGACTTGACCTCGAGGCCGAGCGTGGTGCCCGCTTGAACGGCGGCGCGAAGGATGTCGCCCGTCGAGATGTGCGCGAGCGAGTACTTCTCACAGAGGCGTTGGCTCTGGGTACCCTTACCGGCGCCCTGCTTACCCAGGACGACGAGATTGAACTGACCTGTTGTCATGACTAGTGCTTCAAGAAGCCTTCGTAGTTGCGCATCATGAGCTGAGAGTCGATCTGACGCATGGTCTCGAGCGACACACCCACGGCGATCAACAACGTGGTGCCGTAGTAGGGAAAGCGGTTAATACTCCAGAGCGCCATCAAAATACTCGGGATCACCGCGACCGAGGCGAGGAAGACCGCGCCCACGACCGTAAGCCTCGAGAGCATGCGCGCGAAGTACTTCTCAGTGGGCATGCCGGGTCGAATACCGGGAACGAAGCCACCTTGTTGACGGAGCATCTCGGCCTGTTGGTGAGGCTCGAAGGCAATGTAGACGTAGAAGAACGTGAAGGCCAAAATCAATACGAAGTCCGAGAAAATGTAAAAGAAATTCGTCGGCGTCAGTGAGTTCGTCACGAAGTGCTGAAAGCTAGCCCAGGGCACGATGTTCGACATCAAGACCGGGATGTAGAGCACCGACGAGGCGAAGATGATCGGAATAACACCGGACTGGTTGACCTTTAAGGGAATGTAGGTGGAGTTGCCACCCATCTCTTTGCGTCCAACGACACGCCGCGCGAACGTGACGGGAATTCGGCGCTGGCCGTTATCCATAAAGACGATCAAGACGAGTAGTGCCAGCGAGACAATGACGATCACGAAGAACTTGACGGGTCCGCCCTCTGCGTACACGGCCTTGCCGCCCGAAGGCAGACCCGCGACGACGTTGGCGAAAATCAACAGACTCATGCCCTGACCAATACCGCGCTGGGTGATGAGCTCGGCGAGCCACATCACGAAGGCCGTACCGGCGGTGAGGACGATGACCATGAAGAGCCCCAGCCACAAGGTGAAGTGCGGGATCAAGTTGATGTTGAAACCGAGCAGTGCTTGGTCGTGACCGTGGAAGGCGTAGATCAGACCGGTCGACTGCAAGAGCGCGAGGCCGATCGTTAAGTAACGCGTTGTTTGGGTGATGCGCTTTTGACCAACGGCACCTTGGTCGCGCCACTCCGTGAGTTTGGGGATAACGGTCGTGAGGAGTTGAATCACGATCGAACTCGTGATGTAGGGCATGACCCCAAGGCCAAAGACCGCGAGGCGCGTCAACGCACCACCAGAGAAAAGGTTCAAGAAACCGAGAACGCCACTGGCGCCGGCCTGGGACTGCAACGACTGGACCTGGTGCCAACTGACGCCAGGAATAGGCAGGTTCGCGCCTAACTGGTAGAGACAGATGACGGCAATCGTGAAGAGGACCTTGTTACGAAGGTCTGGTACACGAAAGATATTCCCAAGTCGCTGCAGCACTTTTCGACCCTATCGGTTCTGGTGTTGGTTACCCGACGCGGGCGGACGGACGGAGAAGGGCAGGTCCAACAAGGTCGTGGTGCCGCCGGCACCTTCGATGGCGCTCTTCGCTGAAGCTGAGAAACGGTGCGCCGAGACATTAAGCGCCCCGGGGACTGAACCACGGCCCAGTACCTTCACGAGGTCCTTTTTGCGACAGAGTCCCTTTTCGACGAGCACGTCGTGGGTGATGTCGGAGAGACCAAGAGCGCCGAGGGCGTCGAGGTTGACCGGCGTGTACTCCACGCGGAAGGGGTTCGTAAAGCCCTTGAGCTTGGGGATGCGCTGGAGAAGGGGAAGCTGTCCACCTTCGAAGCCCGCAGGAATCTGGCGACGAGCCTTTTGACCCTTGGTACCACGGCCGGCGGTCTTGCCACCCTTACCAGCGATACCACGGCCGACGATCCTCTTGCGCTTAATGGAACCAGCGGGTGATTTGAGATCGTGCAACTTCATTAGTTGACCTCTTCTACTTTGATCAGGTGCGGCACGCGCGCGATCATCCCGTGAATCTCGGGACGATCAGGCAGCACGTTGGACTGTCCGATGCCGCGAAGTCCGAGCGCGCGAAGTGTCCCGCGGTGCTTGGGCTTGGTGGCGATGGCGGAGCGAATTTGCGTGACTTTGAGTTGCATGACTAACCCTCCGTGACCTTAAAGAGATCACTCTCGCGCTGACGCTCGCGGTACGCGCGAAGCGTTCCCGAAGGAATAATCTCATCAGCGGGCTTGTCGCGCAGAGCAGCGAGCTCTTCGGGACGGCGCAACTGCTTAAGACCCTCGATCGTGGCGTGAGCGACGTTGATGCCGTTACTTGAGCCGAGCGACTTCGCGATGATGTCCTTAACGCCCGCCATTTCTAGAATGGCGCGCGCGGCGCCACCGGCGATGACGCCAGTGCCAGGGGCCGCGGGCTTCATCAGCACGCGTCCGGCGCCCGAACTTCCAATGACGGGATAGACA
>DATCBX010000173.1:0-4937 GCA_036511635.1 Acidimicrobiales bacterium
AAGTTCATCTCGTGCGTGACAACGATCATCGTCATACCGCTCTCCGCGAGGTCCTTCATGACGTCAAGAACTTCGCCAACTAATTCGGGGTCGAGCGCTGATGTTGGTTCGTCGAAGAGCATGAGTTTGGGCTCCATCGCCAAGGCGCGTGCGATGGCCACGCGCTGTTGTTGACCACCGGAGATTTGGCTCGGATAGTGCTTCTCTTTACCTTCTAGACCAACACGAGTGAGTAACTGTCGCGCCCTCACGCGAGCAGTTTCAAGATCAATTCCCCTAACTTTCACTTGGCCAATCGTGATGTTCTCCAGCACCGTGAGGTGCTGAAAGAGATTGAATCGCTGAAAAACCATGCCGATGCGCGCTCGTTCGGCACAGATCTGTTTGTCACTTCGTTCATAGAGTTTCCCGTCGCGCGCCTCATAACCAACCAAGTCACCGTCCACCCTCAGCTCTCCGGCGTCGTGCTTCTCAAGGTGATTAATACAGCGCAGTAGCGTGCTCTTGCCAGATCCCGATGGCCCGATGAGGCACGTGACCTCTCCGCGCACAACCGTCAAATCAACGGCCTTTAGAACTTCGACGCCGCCGTAGGACTTACGTACGCCACGGGCTTCGACCATCGGAATACTCATGGACTCATCCCGGCTGGCACCCTCTTGGTGTGCACCTTCGAGAGAACGCCACGAAGGTCTGAGCGCAGTCGCTGTATCGGCGTGGGAGGAGGTGTTCGTAACGCGCCACGCGCGTAATGACGCTCGACGTAAAACTGACCAATCGACAGAATGGTCGTCACGATTAGATACCAAATACCGGCAACGATGAGTAACGGCATGATTTGATAGTTCGAGTTGGAGATCTGCGTCGCTGCGCCCAAGAGCTCCACCGCGGATATCGCGGCGGCGAGCGACGTGGTCTTCAACATGGAAATGACCTCGTTACCCGTTGGTGGGATGATCACCCTCATGGCCTGGGGCAAGATGACCAGACGCAGCGTCTGCCCACGTGTCATACCCAATGATTTCGCTGCTTCCACTTGCCCTTCGTCAACGGCCATCAAGCCCGAACGAGCGATTTCGGACATGTACGCACCCTCATTGAGTCCAAAGGCAACCAGGGCCGCGCGAAAGGGGGTGAAGAAGGAGACGGTATGTAAGTGGTAAAACGCGACGTGGGTGAACGGGATGCCGAAAGAAATGGACTTAAAGAGAAAGGACAGGAAGAACCAGAAAAAGAGTTGTGCGTACACCGGAGTACCACGGAAAAACCACGTGTACGACCATGCCGTCATCGCTAAAACTCGATTCGACGAAAGTCTCATAACGGCAATAAGAATGCCCAGCACAATCCCCACCGTCATCGAGATGGCGGTGAGCAGCAATGTCAGGCCAAGGCCATGAAGAATTTCGGACGACGTGAAATACCTGCCGACCACGTTCCAGTAAAAGCGCCACTGCAACTTGGGATGACAGTGACGAAGACCATTGACCGTCTGACAGACGTACTGGCCTGACGGCACCTTTGAGAACAACGTGTGCACGAGCATCGCGACGAGCACGAGTGCCACCACTGCGCCAATCCAGCGACCCACGTGACGAACGGGGACGACCTTTACGGTGACGTCCCCGTTCGTTTCCATGTTCTTAGAGTCTTTTCGTGTCGCTTAGGAAATTGCTCCGTTGAGGGTTATCTTCCCTGAGGTGACGCCACCAGAGCTCACGCCCCAATGGGTCAAGATCGCTGCGTAGGTACCGTTCGCGATCAAGGTCTTGATGGCGGCTTGAATGGCCACCGCCAGTCCTTCGCCCGCGGTTGTCTTGGGTGTCGCGACGCCGTAAGGCGCAACGTTCACGGCACTCCCGACGAGCTTGAAGCCTGGAACCGTCGCCACGATGTAACCAGCGATCTGACTGTCTACAAAGCCCACACTGGCCTGACCTGAAAGAACGGCGGTGTTGGCCAAGGTCTGGGTCGCGAACGCCCGAATCGTTAACTTCTTACTTGACGAACAGGTCTTCGCGGCCGCCTTCGCATCCGTCTGCTCGACGGTCCCTGACTCCACGGCCACGGTCAAACCGCAGAGACTTTTGAATCCAGTGAACTTCACCGTCGAGTTCGATTTGGCGTAGACGCCCTCACCAGCCTGAAAGTAGTCCACAAAGTTGACTTGCTTCTCACGCGCCTTGGTATCCGTGAATGAAGAATTGCCGATTACGTATTTACCAGCCTGAATACCCGCGATGATGCCATCGAAGATCACGTTGTTCTCAACAATCTTGATACCGAGAGTCGTCGAAATGGCCTTCATGAGATCAACGTCGAAGCCCACCATCGTCGTCCCCTTTATGTACTCATCGGGCGCGTACGTGGCGTCCGTAGCAACTTGAAGTGTCTTGCCTTTAAATGACGTCGGCACTAGTTTCGCGTCGGCCGCGTTGTACTTGCCTTTAGTCGACGCCGCTCCAGCGGTCAGACTTGAGACCAGAACTAGCGAGCCAATGCTCGCCATAGCGAGAACTTGACGAACTCGTGTAATCCGCTGCATGAAATCTCCCAATGGTTTCTGCGCCGCGGCGCACCGCGTCAGGCCTCCATTGATACCAGAAAACGGTGAACGTCAAGGTTCAGACCCAAAAGTGCGCCTACGCGTGGGCGACTGCAACGTTCGCCAGCGTGTCCTCAACCTTGGGTAGATGGGCCAGCGCGGCTACCGCGACGACGAGTGCCACGCCCGCGCCGACAAAACAGCCTCTATGCAGCCCTTGTATGAAGGCGTTGGTCACCTGCACGTAGAGTCCCGACTGCAACGTGGTGGGCAGGTGCGCCACGGTGGCTTGCGCGGCCTGGGTGGAACTCACGGCGACGTGGAGTTGACTCTGGGTCAAACCGATGCCGAGGTACGGCGAGAATGCTGCTCGAACGCCAGGGCCAAACATGGATGAGAAGACTGAACCAACGATGGCGACGCCCATCGTTCCGCCCAACTCTCGGGTCGTCTCGTTCACCGCAGAACCGGCGCCAATCTGCTCGGGGCGAAGAGTGCTCATCAATGCCGCGGTAGAAGGTGCGTTCACGAGTGAAAATCCGAACGCCAAAACAATCATGGCCCCGACGACGGGTCCGAAATACGCGGCGTGAGCTCCAATCATGCCCATCCAGATCAGCGCGGCAGCGACGGTGACAAGTCCCGCCGAGACGACGTAGCGGGCACCAAAGCGCAACGCACTTACCGCCCCGAGGGGCGTCGAAATCATGACGACGATGGCAAACGGCAATGTGTGCACACCGGCCGAGAGTGCCGAGTAGCCCCGGATGAGTTGAAAGTATTGGGTGATAAGGAAGATAAAACCAAAGAGGCAGAAAAAGTTGGCCGCGATCGAGGCAGCTCCCGAAGAGAACGTGCGATTAGTGAAGATTCGAACGTCGAGAAGTGGACCGTCACGACGCAGCTCATAGAGCACGAAGGAGACAAGGGAGAGTGCGGCGAGAACGAAGACTGAAATCGTGCTCACTGCACGCCAGCCCCACGCCGGACCTTCAATTATCGCCAGTGTCAGGGTTGTAACGCCCGTCGTTCCAAGAGCCAAGCCAACGAGATCGAGAGGTTTCTTTTGAGGGCTTTTGGACTCTGGCACAACGATGCCAATCGCGATGACCGCAATCACCACCAACGGCGCGTTAATTAAGAAAATCGACCCGTACCAAAAGTGAACGAGCAGCAAGCCTCCTGCAATGGGTCCAACCGCGACCGCAACGCCGCTCGTTGCCCCCCATATTCCAAAGGCCTTGGCGCGCTCTGAAAGATCGTCAAAGACGATCGTCAACGTCGAAAGTGTGGCAGGAAAGATAAACGCCGCCGACGCCCCCATGAGCGCCCTTGCCACTAACAACGTGGGCACACTGTGCGAGAACGCCGCTAAAAGAGAGAACAGGCCGAACGCGACGAGACCAAACTGCATGACGCGTTTTCGACCAAGACGATCAGACATCCCTCCCCCGGCCAACAACAGACCCGCGAAGGGCAGTGAATACCCGTCAACGATCCATTGCAACGAAGAGTTCGACGCTTGCAGATCGCGTGAGATCGATGGAAGAGCCACGTTGACAATCGTGTTATCGATTACGACGATCAAAACAGCCAGACACAGCACGGCGAGGACCCACCACCGGCGATCCAACGCTGAAACTGGCATTTCATCCCCCGCAGAACAATGTTCCAAACTATAGAACGACGTTCTACAATGGTCAAGTGATTGAAAAGGCTACACGGACGCCTTCAAAGATGATCGGCCCAGAAGTTCTTAGTGCTGCACTCGACATCCTGAACCATGAAGGGCCCGATGGCTTTACTGTTCGAGCCATCGCCCAGCGTGCCAAGGTCGCGCCAATGGCGATTTACAACCACTTCGACGGCTTGAACGGCGTCCTCGAGGAACTATGGATTCAGGGCTTCAAGATCTTCAATGAGGCGCTCACGTTTCACACTGAGGACGCCAAAGACGATCTCTACCACGCGGCGCTCGGCTATCGAAGGTTCGCCCTCGAACATCGCGGTCTCTACACCGTGATGTTCTTGCGCCGCTTTCGTTATTTTCTCCCCTCGAATACCGCGATCGAAGTTGCGCATCAGTCTTTTCAGACTTTCTTGAACAACGTTGAACGCTCTCAGAAAGCTGGGTGGTTCAAAGACGCGAAAGCGATTGATGCGGCCCAAGTAATGTGGTCGGCTTGCCACGGGTACGTGTCGCTCGAGCTACTCGGCGTCAACTTTTCCGCCGACCCCGCCGATCCCGACGAAGCCTTCCAACTTCTCCTTTTGACCCTACGAGACGGATTCCGCTAGAGGTTCGCGTCGTAGTTCGCTCGGCCAGTTCCCGAGTCGAGTTGGTGACAGCAACATGTTGGAGAGATCGTGACGCAGATGTTTCTGCCGCCAC
>DATCBX010000174.1:0-4760 GCA_036511635.1 Acidimicrobiales bacterium
GTCAACGTCATTGAAGTCGGCACGTCGGCCGGCATCAACCTCTGCTTTGACCAGTTCCCGGTACGTGCGCACGATGACGCCAACCCCTTGACGCTCATCTGTGAAGACTTGACGCCTATAAATCGAGCACGACCGATGCCCCGCGTTGCCTCGCGTGTCGGGATAGATCCTCATCCCCAAAGTCTCGAAAATGAAGAAGACCGTTGCTGGTTGAAATCATGTATTTGGCCTGAGGAGCGAAGGCGTCACGAGCGCTTTGACGCCATTGTTACAGCGAGGCCTTCGTGGCCACAGGCGACGATTCTGACCGGTCGGGCACTCGAGCGACTGGACGACGCGTTGGCTCTGTGCGACCCCGACAACTTGACCGTGGTCTTTAACACGTGGGTGGCTTTCTACTTCACGCCCGAAGAGCGAACCGACTACTTCAGCGAGCTTCAACGTCAGTGCACCTCACACAACGTGGCGTGGATATCTATTGAATCCACGCTCGTCAAACTGCCCGGCGTATCCGTCGACGATGAAACTCGTCACAGGGGCGCGTCGCAGATTGTGGTGACGCGACCCGGCTCCACGCCCTCACGTTGGGGCTGGTGCCACGCGCACGGTCGCTGGCTTGAGCGCTCGCCTTCGTGAAAATCCTTTGTGACCAGGGAGAAGATAACACCGGGGAGTTTTGAGTTCCTCAATTCTGTGGAAAAACTGCGGCTAAGTCGTTGGTATCTGCTCGCCTAAGTAGATAAATGGTGCATAACTCAACTAATACTGGGCAAAAGTGTGTGATTACCTCTCCAGGCCTTGGTAGCGGGAAAAATTTCTGGCATGGTGTCTTTCGTAGTTCACGTAGTACCTGCCAACAAAGGATCGAACCGCAAGGGGAGAAAGAGTGTAGGAGGACAAGGGGCCTCGCAAGAGGAACGGAATCCTTCTGACGGGCAGTGGAGTTCGGTCCACTGTTTGGAACTGGCGAATGACGTGAAGTGCCTGCCATCAAAGATGTTCTGTCCGACACGGAACATAGTTGGTGTGCCTCGGGAACCCCGAGGGGCGGGTGAGTTTCGACTCACTGGTCACTCGGGGTTTTCGGCTGTCCGGGCTCAATTGTGCGCGGTGCCGCGTCTCGACATTCGAGTGCTTCAGTCCCCGCACCTTCTGGCATCGGCGCGTCAAAACAGCGACTGCGGCTCCACGGGTTCAGTGAGTTCGGGTCCGTCATTCTTCACTGATCCAACGGCCGTGCCCACGCCGTAGTGGCTGAGCGTGCCTTTAGGCGCCGGACATAACAGCAACATTCGCTCGTCGGGTCCGTAGTCGGTGACGTTGAGCCACGTCTCGACGTCACTAGGGGCGAGCACGACCGGCATACGGTCGTGAATCTCGTCCATGTCGACGTTGGGCGTGGTCGTAATAACGGTGCACGTCGCCAGAGGTTCGGCGCTGAGGTCATCGGGGTTGCGCCAGTGTTCGAAGAGACCAGCGAGCAGGAGGGGCTCTTCGTCACTGCGCGTGAAGAAGTGGGGCTGACGATTACGACCGGGACGATGATCCCATTCGTAAAAACCGTCGACGGGTAGTACGCAGGGGCGCTTCGCGAAGGCGCTGCGAAACGACGGTTTCTCGGCGACGGTTTCGCCGCGCGCGTTAAAGAGCTTGTTGCCGATCTTGTCGTCCTTCGCCCAACTGGGCACCAGTCCCCAGCGGTAACGATCAAGTACGCGCGCTTCGTCGTGCTCGCTCACGCCAAAGAGACGACGTTGGGGCCCGATGTTCCAACTGGGGTGGCCCTCGGGATCGATGCCCGCGGCCAGGGCCGCGTCGAGGAACCGGGCCAGTCGAACCGGTGGGCTAAAGAGGGCGACGCGACCACACATGGGTCTAGTTTGCCTTGATTTGTTGCCATTGGCGCGTGTTACGCCGAGTGGCTACTCTTACGAACATATGTTCGCTTTTTCACCACCTCGCCCCTCCCTTTCTCCAGAACTCCTCGCCACCTTGCGCCCCGTGTCCTTAGCGAAGAGTCGCACGTTGCCCCTTGGTGAGCCGTGGCGTGCGCTTGTTCCCGGCGGCGCCCTGCGGCGTGGTTCAACCGTTGTCGTGGAGGCGCCGATCGGTCTTGGGGGGCTCAGTCTCGCTCTGAGTCTCTTGAGTGAGTCCAGCACGCTTGGTCACTGGGCGGCTGTCGTGGGCGTGGATGATCCCGGCGTCGTCGCGATGGCCGAACTCGGGGTCGATCTACGTCGCGTGCTCTTCGTGCCGCGTCCAAGAGGCGCGTGGGCGGAGTCGGCCGCCGATCTTCTTGACGGTGTCGATCTCTTGCTCGTGCGCCCGCCCTCGCGCCCGGCTCATGGCGCCGTGCGTCGCTTGATGGACCGGGTTCGTGAACGCGGCACCGTGTTGATCGCGCTGAGTGAGCCGCGCGCGCCCTGGCCACTGCCGGCTGATCTTTTCTTCAGCGTTACCCAAGCTGAGTGGATCGTGTCGTCACGACTCGACGCGCGCTATCTCACTGTTCGCGTGAGCGGTCGTGGTGAAGCGACCCAGAGTGGCGAGCACGTGGTGGTCGTGCCGAATCGTCGCGGACGCGCCGAGGCGAGTTAGGTGGAACAACTACTCGCGATCTGGATCGAGCCGCTCTGCGTTGAGCAGCCCGACGGTTCGACGCTGCGCGACACGCTTGCCCTGCTCGACGCGTTAAGCGCACTCTGTCCCTTCACCGAGGCGGTGCGTCTCGGTTTGTTCGTGCTGCCACTGCGTGGGCCGAGTCGATTCTTCGGGGGTGACGAGGCGGTCGTGCGCGCGGTAGGACAGATCGTCCTTGACGTCGTTGGTACGGCGCCGCTACTCGGTGTTGGCGAAGGGCTCTTCTGCGCCGAACTCGCGGCACGCCACGAGGTGATCGTGGCACTGGGCGCGAGTGACGTCTTTCGTCGAACTCAGCCACTGAGTGTGCTGGGTCGCAAAGATCTCACGACTACGTGTCAGCGATTGGGACTGCACACGCTGGGCGCTTTCGCCGACCTCGAACCGGCGCGGGTCGCGGAGCGTTTTAACAAGCACGCACTCGCGCTGCATCGCGTGGCGCGTGGCGAACTCTCTGCGATGGAGGGCCAGCGCGACGTTCGTCTCGCGCGACGTCTCGCGCAGTTACGAGGTGAGGACGATCTCTTTGAAGAGCAGACGGGTTTCTTCGGTCAGCGAGGGGCTGGCGACGATCGGGCCGACGCGGCCGCACACCGGGTGCGTCGACGTCTCGGCGCCGACGCCATTGTCGTGGCGAACCTGTGCGGTGGGCGCGCACCGGAAGATCGCGCCACGCTCGTCCCCTGGGGTTCACCGCTCTCGAACGTGCGCGACCTCGCGCCGTGGCCCGGACAACTCTTGGCGCCCTCGCCGGCAACGACGTTGGCTCATCCGGTACCAATACAACTGCGCGACGCGAACGATTACCCCGTGGTGATGGGGGCTCGTGGCTCACTAAGCGCCGAGCCGGCGGCGATCATTTTCTCCTCGCCACTCCGTCGCGAGATCACCTGGCACGCCGGACCCTGGCCCCTCGTCGAGCGCTGGTGGTCGCGCAAGCGTCACCGCGCGCACGTTCAGATGGTGCTCGCCACTGGTGAGGCGTTGTTGGTGGTGACTGAAGCAAGTCGCTGGTGGCTCGTCGGAATCTATGACTGATGGCGACGTACGGTGAGTTACACGCTCATTCGGGCTTTAGTTTCCTAGACGGCGCGAGTGACCCCGAGGAGTTGGTTGTTGAAGCGACGCGTCTTGGACTCTCGGGTCTCGCGCTCTGTGATCATCATGGGCTCTATGGCGTGGTGCGTTTTTCTGAAGCGGCGCGTGCTCTCGGTCTAAAAACGGTCTTTGGCAGTGAGATCACGATTGGCGCGAGTGATGACCGTGTCGGCGTGAGGGACCCCTCGGGCGAACACCTCGTGGTACTCGCTCGCTCGCCCGAGGGCTACGCGCGACTCTCGAGGACGCTCGCACTCGCGCACCTCGAGCGTGGCGAAAAAGGCGCGCCGCGTTTCACGCTCGACGAGGTCGCGAGTAGTGCGCACGAGTGGTTGATATTGACGGGATGTCGCAAGGGTCCTCTTACGAGAGCGTTGATGGACGAGGGACCGCGCGCCGCGCAGCGTTCTTTGTCACGACTGATTGAGCGCTTCGGTCGTGAGAACCTGGCGGTTGAGATCTGGGACCACGGCGCGCCCGATGACATAGCTCGCAACGACGTCTTGGCCGAGTTGGCCGTGCGCGCTGACGTGGCGGTCGTGGCGACGAACAACGTGCACTACGCGACGCCGCGTGACTTTCCCAGGGCCAACGTGCTCGCGGCGATACGAGCGCGCCAGAGTCTCGAGGAGATGGAGGGCTGGCTCAGTGCGTCACCCCTCGCGCATTTGCGAAGTGACGCCGAACAGCGTCGACGTTTCGCGCGCTGGCCGGGCGTCGTGGACCGCGCCGGTGAACTCGTCGCCGAGTTAGCTTTCGACCTTCGTCTCGTAGCGCCCAATCTGCCCGCCTTCGCGACCCCCTCGGGCTGTGACGAACAGACGTACCTTGAAGAGCTCGTCGCTATTGGCGCGACGCAGCGTTACGGTTCGCGCGAGAGCGAGCGCGTCGCGGGTGCGTGGCGTCAAATTGACCACGAACTCGGCGTTATTAAAGCGTTGGGCTTCGCCGGGTACTTCCTTACCGTCTGGGACATCACCGAGTTCTGTCGCACGAGCGATATCTACTGCCAGGGACGAGGT
>DATCBX010000175.1:0-4249 GCA_036511635.1 Acidimicrobiales bacterium
ACCTAGTCTTGGGTCATGGCCACTACCAGCGCCGACGAAGACGCCATTGTCTCGATTATTCGTGGCGCTGCAAAGCGCGTGACGGTAGCCAAGCGCACGGTCGCTGAAGTCCTCGCGGGCGCCCCAGGCCACCTCACCGCCGACGAAATCACCTTTGCCGTGCAGCAGCGACTTCCTGACGTGAGTCCTTCAACGGTCTATCGAATTTTGGAGGAGTTTGAAGAACTCAGCATTGTCGTTCACGCACATCTCGGCAAACAGGCCGCGGTCTACCACCTCGCCGGCGTCGTACACGGACATTTGACGTGCGAAGACTGTCGAGGAACTTTCGAGATTCCAGCTGCCCATTTCGACGCACTGAGCAAGAAGCTGCTCACAACGTATGGCTTCAAGCTCGATCGTCATCACGTAGCCCTCTCGGGAACATGTTCCACGTGCCAATCACTTCACCGTGACGCCCTCGGAGCGACGAGCCAGGACAAGCCCTACGCTGCTCCTCAAATCTGACCACCGACTGTCGAGCACGTGCACGCTCACTAGATTCTAGAGAGGCACGTAATGATCAAACTTGAACATCTCTCCAAGCGTTACAAAGACACGCTCGCCATTGACGACCTCGACTTCGAGGTTCGTCCCGGCGTCATCACTGGATTTCTCGGACCAAACGGCTCCGGCAAGTCAACAACCATGCGCATCATTTTGGGCCTTGATCATCCAACGAAGGGCCGCGCGACGGTTAAGGGCAAGCGTTACGGCGACTTACGCTCACCGCTGCGCGAAGTTGGCGCGCTCCTTGACGCCAAGGCACTGCATCCCGGACGCAGTGCCCGAAATCATCTTCGCGCACTCGCTGCGTCGAATCAGATCCCTTTTTCGCGGGTCGATGAAGTTCTCGAATTCGCTGGCATTAGCTCGGTCGCCAATAAGAAGGTCGGAAACTTCTCTCTCGGTATGAGCCAGCGCTTAGGAATCGCGGGAGCCCTTCTCGGCGATCCCGAGGTGCTTCTCTTCGACGAGCCCGTGAATGGGCTCGACCCCGAAGGTATTCGCTGGATTCGAGACCTCTTTCGGTCACTTGCCAACGAAGGCCGAACGGTCTTCGTCTCTTCGCATCTCATGAGCGAGATGGCGGTGACTGCCGACCAGATCATCGTCATTGGACGAGGAAAATTCATCACCCAGGGCTCCATCGATTCACTGACCGCAACTGCGAAGGGCACGGTTTTCCTTCGGGCTTCAAATCACCAACAACTCATCACTGTCTTGGCATCTCGAGGCGGCGTTGTGAGCGAAGTGAACGACGAAGGTCTCAGCGTGAGTGAACTCACGTCAGATGAAATTGGCCAATTGGCCTTTGACGCTGGCATTGCGATCTACGAACTCACGCCACAAAGAGCGTCGCTCGAAGACGTCTTCATGGAGTTGACCGCGGACGCCGTTGAATACGGCTCGTCGGGAGTGCGACATGAGTCTTAACGTCACCCTTGGCTCTGTCATTCGCTCTGAATGGCTCAAGTTCCGCACCGTTCGCTCAAGTATCACCGGTGTACTCGTGACCTTCGTCCTCACCATTGGTCTTGGCGCGCTCGTAACGTCGCTGCTTCGAGCGCACTGGAGCACTACGGACGCCGCGCGTCGTTTGACCTTTGATCCAGTTGCCACAAGTCTCGTTGGCATTATTTTCGCGCAGTTCGCTATCGGGGTCATTGGCTCGCTGCTGATCACGAGCGAATACTCCTCTGGATCTATCCGCACGACGTTGGCCGCGGTCCCCAATCGTGTGCAACTCGTTTTTGGAAAACTGATTGTGCTCGTCTCGACAATGTTCGTGGTAAGCGAGATCGCTTGTTTCATTACTTTCCTTATGGGCCAAGCAATATTTTCAGGTGTCGTGCCCACGGCTTCGCTCAGTAACGGCACGGTTCTTCGCACTGTGATTTTTGCTGGCGTCTATTTGACCTTGTTGTCGGCGCTTGCCTTCTCGTTGGGACTGATACTTCGACAAAGTGCCGCAACAATCAGTGTCTTCGTGTCAATCTTGCTCGTTTTGCCCCTCATTCTCGCTTTTCTCCCGTCGAGTTGGCAGAACGAGGCGATGAGGTTTCTTCCTAGTGAGATGGGCCACGCGATGACCTCGATCGTGCCGGTGGCTCACGACTTTGGCGCCTGGAGCGCGCTTCTCGTGCTCTTCATTTACGTTGTCGCTCTCTTCGGTGTCGCGACGACGATGATGTCACGGCGTGACGCCTAGTCTTTGAAGTCTTACTAACCCTTGGGGTGACGCCATGGACTTACGCGACGCGCTACGAACAACCGGCTCAGTACGGAACTTCACAACGGAGCCAGTTGATGATGCCATGCTTTTTGAGATTCTCAATGACGCTCGATTCGCACCTTCAGGCGGCAACCGCCAGTCATGGCGCGTCATTGTTGTAAAGGATGTGAAACAACGCGCGGCTATTGGCGCTGAGTACCTTGACGCCTGGCACGACTACGTAGCCCACATCCTCGCTGGCGTCGTTCCATTTTCACCGCTCGCGAGCAGTGACGATCGCCTCGCCGCGCAGAGCCGGCGCGCGGCCGCTGAGAATCTCTCCAAACCCGGCGGCTTTGCCGAAAACTTCGCTGACGTGCCCGTCATGCTCGTAGTTGCCGCCGATTTAGGTGTGCTCGCCGCAATCGACCGCGATCTCGGCAGATACCAAATTGTCGGTGGCGCGTCGATCTATCCCTTTGTGTGGAACATTCTTCTCAGTGCGCGCGACAGAGACCTCGGTGGTGTCATGACCACAATGGCGGTCCGCAACGAACCGAAACTCAAAGAGATCTTGAGCTTGCCAGAAAACTACGCAATTGCTTCGATTGTTGCTCTGGGCCACCCTGCGAGCCGTCACACGAAGTTAAAGCGTCGGAGCGTTGAAGAGTTCACGACCGTCGATCGATTTAGCGGACCGCCCTTTACCGCTTAATTGGCGTCGCTGCCGAAGATTTCTTCAGTGTCCTGACCCTTCGCGCGCGGACCTCGTCGAATGAGAGGTCGTCGTCCATCGATGAGGAGCGGCGTTCGCATCGCGCGCGTTTCACCACTCGGTGTCGACATTGTGCCCACAAAATTACCTTGAGCAACCTGATCTTGGCCAAAGGCTCCCTCTACGTCAAGGATGGGCGCGTGAGGAACTCCGGAGTGTTCGAGTGCACGAAGCCAGTACGACGTGTCGTGCTGCGAAAAGATCCGATGGAGCTCTAGAGCAAGTTCCTCACGCGCCACAACCCGCGCGTCATTCGTTCCCCACTCTTTTCGACTCGAGAGCGTGGGATCAGCGAGCGCTCCAACCAACTTTGCGTACTGCGCGTCTGTACCTACCGCGAGCAGCAGAAAGCCATCAGCGGTTGTCACTGGACCATAGGGAGTGATACTCGGATGATCATTGCCTAGGCGCTGAGGGTTCACGTTGGTCGAAAGAAAACTCTGCGCTTGATTGACAAGTGCACTCATCGTCGATTCAAGCAAGGGTGCTTCAAAGTGACGGCCCTCGCGCCCGCGAACTTTCCCCAACAGGCCACTCACGAGCGCGATCGCGCCGTAAAGACCAGTTACGACGTCAGCGACTGGCGCGCCCACTTTGCTTGGTGCTTCGATGTCGCCCGTCACTCCCATCAGCCCCGAACGCGCTTGCGCTAAGAGATCAAACGACGGTTGATCAGCAAGTGGCCCGCCCTGCGTCGCGGGAGTGATGCTCACCCACACGCACTCAGGATTTGCTTCGCGAAGACGGTCGTTACCAAGTGATCGAACCTGACTTGGTAAGTAATTCTCAACCACGGCGTCGGCCAATTTTACCAACGCGGCAACTCGAGCAAAGTCTCTGGGATTACGAAGGTCGGCGACCACGTTGCGCCGATGACGATTCACTGCCAAGAAGTACGTCGCGTCGCTTCCAAAGCGCGGTGGCGCGAGGGAGCGAATTGGATCACCGTCGGGACTCTCCACTTTGATGACGTCGGCCCCAAGATCGCCAGCAATCATTGCGCATAGTGGTCCCGCTAAGACTCGCGACAGATCCAACACCCGTACACCCTCGAGTGGAAGATCCGTACCGACGTTCGTCGGATCAAGCTCCCAGATCACTAAAGAACCTTAGATAGAAAGCTCTGCAGGCGTACTGATTTAGGAGCACTTAAGACATCACGAGGATTACCAGACTCTTCGATGACGCCGTCGTCCAAAAAGTAAATGGTGTTCGCGGCT
>DATCBX010000176.1:0-22487 GCA_036511635.1 Acidimicrobiales bacterium
CAGTGATCGCCGCGAGAGGCATGCCTCCGGCGAGTCCCTTCGCCGTCGCGACAATGTCGGGGATGACGCCTTCGTGGTTAACGGCGAACCAGTCGCCGGTGCGACAAAAGCCGCTTTGAATTTCGTCGGCGATGAAGACCACCCCGTTGTCCGTTGTCCACTTCGAGAGCGCAGGAAGAAATCCCTCGGCCGGAACAATGAAGCCACCCTCACCTTGAATAGGTTCGATGAGCAGAGCCGCTACGTTCAAGGCGCCCACGTCAGTCTCAATGATCTTGATGGCCTGCGCGGCAGCTTCCGCGCCACTCAATCCGTCGCGGTAGGGGTAGCTCATTGGCACGCGATAAATCTCGGGAGCGAACGGGCCGAAGTGGTCCTTGTACGGCATATTCTTTGCCGTGAGGGCCATTGTCAAGTTTGTACGTCCGTGGTAGGCGTGCTCAAAGACGATCACGGCGGGGCGACCAGTTGCGAGGCGAGCAACTTTGACCGCGTTCTCAATCGCTTCGGCGCCCGAGTTAAACAGTGCTGAGGTTTTGGCGTGGGTGCCGGGAGTAAGTTCGGCGAGCTCCTCACAGACTTCGATGTAACTCTCGTAAGGGGTCACCATAAAGCACGTGTGCGTGAACTTCGCGACTTGTTCGCTCACTGCGTCCACGAGCGCGGGGACCGCGTGACCAATGCCGGTCACGGCAATGCCGGATCCGAGATCGAGGAGTTGGTTGCCGTCGACGTCGAAGAGAATCGCGCCCATGGCGTGATCGATGTAAACGGGAAAGCCCTGGGTGAGACCCGCGCTGACGGTGGCCTTGCGGCGTTCGTGCAGCGCCTGGGACTTGGGCCCAGGAATCTCGGTGACGACTTTGCGTTCGATACCGACGGACGATTCAATTGACGAAACCATGGTGTTCTCCTGGAACAGTTGGACCAATGCGTGACCTTCTAAGCGTACTGGCGTCGCTCCGGGCTGTCGCAAGACGAAGAAACGGGTGACCGAAGTCACCCGTTTCACGCTGGCGGAGGAGGTGGGATTTGAACCCACGGTGCCCGTAGACACAGCAGTTTTCGAGACTGCCCGATTCGGCCGCTCTCGCACCCCTCCGTTGAGAAGTCTACAACGGCTCTTTGGGGGCACTTTGGGCGAGGCCCATGTGTCCTACGCTTCCACGTCATGGAAGTAGACGACGAACGCTTTATGCGAGAGGCACTGGAGGCCGCGCGCCGATCAGGTGAGCACGGCGACGTGCCGGTTGGATGTGTCCTTGTTGAGAACGGCATCGTGATTGGCGTTGGTGAGAACCGTCGCGAACTTGACGGCGATCCCACGGCACACGCTGAAGTCGTGGCACTTCGTAACGCGGCTCGTTCTCGGGAGCGTTGGAGGATGGATGGAGTGACGGCCTACGTCACGTTGGAGCCGTGCGTCATGTGCGCTGGTGCGTTACTGAACGCACGCGTAGCGCGCGTGGTCATGGGTGCCGTCGACGAGAAGGCTGGTGCTGTTGGCTCTCGCTACAACCTCTTGAGTGACCCGCGACTTCTTCACGAGGCGTCGCTCACTTTTGACGTCTTGGCAGAAGAGTCCGCAGAGCTGCTGAGCGCTTTTTTTCTAGAACGAAGAGGATGAGTTTCCGGGAATAGCCTGTTATCTCTGAGCCATTGTCGCCTCCCCTAAACGTCCGGCGCCAGCCAACAAGTGACGACGTACGAGCTGATTGACTGTTACGTCAACGGCCCCTATTGGCGGAGGAGGTGGGATTTGAACCCACGGAAGGTTTCCCTTCACACGATTTCCAATCGTGCCGATTCGGCCGCTCTCGCACTCCTCCATGCGTCGATACTCACGTAGAAAAATGAATACCGGCTCGCAAGGCTACCCGAGTCGCTGGCGCTGTTCTCCGGTAGCCTTTAATCGCCGAGGTTCAAAGCGGTGGTCGGGTCCCGTGCGACGACCTTTCGTGAACCGAGTCAGGGGTGGAAGCCAGCAGCTCTCAGCGAACTGTGTTGGGTGCCACGGATCGCCTGGCCGCCGCTTTGGACTTCGGCACCTTACGGCGCGTCGTTAACATCGTTGCATGGCTGATACCCGAGCGACCCCGGCTTCACTCGACGGAGTGACCTCTCTTTACCGTCGCTTCCGACCGGGAAGATTCGCTGAACTTAGGGGCCAGGATCACGTTGTTCGCGCTCTTCAGGGTGCGGTGAAGAACGACCGAATCTCTCACGCGTATCTTTTCTCCGGTCCTCGTGGCACGGGCAAGACAACGACCGCGAGAATTCTCGCCAAAGCGCTCAACTGTGAAAATCCACTCGACGGTGACGCCTGTTCGGTCTGTCCGAGTTGCCTCGCAATCGCAAAGGGCTCGTCACTTGACGTCATCGAACTTGACGCGGCATCCAATAACGGCGTTGACGATATTCGTGACATCATCGCCGGTGCTTGGCACGGAACTCCCGGGACGTGGAAGGTCTACATCTTTGACGAGGTGCACCAACTCTCCAAGGCCGCCTCTGCGGCGCTCTTAAAGACGCTCGAAGAGCCACCGTCACACGTGGTGTTTGTTCTGGCGACGACCGATCCTCACAAAGTGTTGCCCACGATTCGTTCACGTACTCAGCACTTAGAGTTTCGTCTTATCGGTGCCGACACTCTCGCGACATTGCTGCACGATGTGGAAGACGCGGCAGGATTGAACGCCGACGACGCGACTATTGAAGCCGCGGTGCGTCTTGGTCGAGGTTCTGCTCGAGACGCACTCAGCGCACTCGATCAACTGATCGCGACTGGTTCTATTAGTGAAGCGCAACCAGAGTTCGACGGACTCTTTCACGCCCTCGTTAATAATGACGCCGTCGAAGCCGTTCGCTCGCTTGCGGTACTTGCGCGAGAAGGATGGGACCCCGAGCAACTCGCCGAGAACTTCGCTGGTGAGGTTCGTCAAGTTTTCTTGCTTCAGGTCGCGCCGGAGGTCGCTGATGCTGTCGACGCGGATCGGGACCGACTTGTTTCGTGGGGGGGGCAACTCGGACTCGCGAGAAGTGTGCGCATCCTTGAGACCGTTGGGCGTGCAATCCGTGAGATGAAGAGTGCGCCAGAGAAAATTGTCATGTTAGAAGTCGCGATGGTGCGCCTGACCAAGCCCGAACTCGACAGCACGTATGAGTCACTTGACGAGCGTCTTACCAAGATCGAGCGTGGTGCCGGACGAGTCGCTGCGCCTACGCCAACGCCCGCCGCCCCGGAACTTCGACCCATTGGCTCAACGACCACGCCACCACGCGCGAGTCCTCCTGCGCCAAGTGCGTCGCCCGTGCAAGAAGCGAAGCCGCAGAACACGACAGTGCAAGATGCTGAGGGAGCGATCGAGGTACTAGAGAGTCCGAGGGGGGAGATACTTTTACTTAACGACGTTCGCCAGCGATTCACCGAGCGTGTGATTCCAAGGACGTCACGCGCGGCGCAACTGTTGCTTCGTGCGGCGCGCATCGAGTCAATGGAGGGTCTACTCATTACGATCGCCGTGCCGAGTGAAGAAATGCGCCAGAACACCGAGTTGATCTCTCAAGGTTTGAAGGGAGCCCTTGAGCACGAGTTCAAAGCACCGCTCACCATCTACTGGACCGTTGACACGTCGCTCGTGGCCGCGCCAATGAACGCGCCCGCATCCCGTAAAGCATCGGCGAAGAGCGCGCCTGTCGATGACGAGCCCTACGGCGCCGACGAGTCCGTGCTCGTCGTTGACTCAGTGGCCGATCACCTCATCACCGAGATGTTCCCAGGAGCCGAGGAGATTTCGTGACGTATCCTCCGGCGCTGCAGACCGTCGTCGACGAGCTCGGACGTTTTCCGGGCGTTGGTCCTAAGTCGGCCCAGCGAATTGCGTTTTGGTTGATGCGCCAGCCCAGTGAAGACGTCGACCGATTGGCGTCGTCACTCGAGTTGATGAAGACCAAGCTGTCGTTCTGTGAGCGTTGTTGCAACATCGCTGAATCGGGAGGTCTCTGTCCGATCTGCGCCGACTCGCGTCGCGACCAATCAATCATTTGCGTTGTCGAGAGTCCTCCCGACGTCGTCGCGGTTGAACGATCAGGTGCCTTTCACGGCACGTATCACGTATTACACGGCGTGCTCAATCCATTGGAAGGCGTGACGCCAGATCGCCTGAAGATTCAAGAACTCATTCAGCGACTGCACGGACCGGTAAAAGAGGTCATTCTCTGTTTCAATTCGAACGTCGAAGGTGATCACACCGCGATGTATCTCAGCCGTCTGCTGCAGGTACCGGGTCTCGTGGTTTCTCAGCCCGCGAGTGGTTTGCCGGTCGGCGGTGACCTGGAGTTTGCCGATGACCTCACGTTGGGTCGAGCGCTCGATGGTCGTCGCGTCCTCAGTGACTAAGCGAAAGCCGCTCCACTCTTCAGCACAATCTGCGAGAGAATGTCAACGTGCGTTATCTCACGATCGTCCGTCATGCCAAAGCCGAAAAGGCGACGCCCGGTCAAAGTGACTTTGAACGAACGCTGAGTGAGCGTGGGCGACACCAGTGCGAACAACTTCGGGAGTGGGCGAATGACGCGAGTGAGCTCGGTCTCTACGGGCCCACTACCGCGTTAGTGAGTTCTTCGGCGCGAACCAGAGAAACCTTTCGCCTGGCCTTTGACGACACGCCCTTTGTTGGCGAACGCTTCTTTAGCGAACTTATCTACAACGGACGACGCGACGTCTCGGGAGAAGATCTACTCATCGATCTTGCCGCTGTTGATCCCGTGACGACGTCACTTCTCGTCGTCGGCCACAATCCCACGGTGCAGGAGTTGGTGTGGACACTGGTGTCGAAATTACCGGTGTCACTGACCGACGGTTTTCCAACCGCCGCCGCGTACGTTTTGGCCATTCCAGAAGACCAACCAATGGGACTAGCCCACTATGAATTCGTCACCGCGTTCTTCGCGGACTAGAGCGAACGAAGAATGGCGGCGTCACCTTGTCCGCCGCCACCACAGAGCGCTACGGCGGCCACGCCACCACCACGGCGACGCAGTTCTAACAAAGCCGTGAGCGCGAGGCGCGTTCCCGACATCCCCACGGGGTGACCGAGGGCGATGGCCCCTCCGTTGACGTTGATCTTGTCTTCACTCACGCCGAGATCGTCCGCTGAGTTCAGACCCACCGCGGCGAAGGCTTCGTTGATCTCAAAAAGATCGAGCCCCTGCACGTCGAGATTGGCCTTCTTTGCGGCGAGCAGGATTGCGTTCGACGGTTGACTGAGCAGTGAGGTGTCCGGTCCAGCGACCTGACCGTAGCTGACGAGCTCGCCAAGTGGCGTGAGACCTAGTTGCTTGGCGCGCTCCTCGCTCATGACGAGTACTGCTGCACCGCCGTCAGAAATCTGTGACGCGTTTCCGGCGGTAATGGTGCCATCTTTTTCGAAGGCGGCGCGTAGTTGACTTAGCGACTCAGCAGTTGTGTCGCCGCGAACGCCCTCGTCGACACTGATCATGAGGGGATCGCCCTTGCGCTGGGCAACAGCGACAGAGACGATCTCTTCGGCGAACTTGCCCGACGCAATAGCGGCGGCGGCAAGTTGGTGGCTCCTCGCGGAGAACTCGTCTTGGCGAGCGCGGCTGATGGTGCCGTTGTTGTAACGCTCGGTTGCAAGTCCCATCGCGCATTGATCGAAAGCGCAGGTAAGTCCGTCGAACATCATTGAGTCAACAATCTTTTGATCGCCAATGCGGTATCCCGCGCGAGCGCCAGGGAGCAGGTAGGGGGCGTTGGTCATCGACTCCATACCGCCAGCGATGATGATGTCAGCTTCGCCAGCTCGGATCATGAGATCGGCGAGATAAATGGTCTGGAGTCCCGAGAGGCAGACCTTATTAATGGTGGTGGCGTTCACGGTCATGGGAATGCCGCCCTTTACGGCCGCTTGGCGGGCCGTAATTTGGCCCTGCCCGGCTTGGATGACTTGGCCCATGAGAACGACGTCGACGCTCGCGGGGTCGACGCCCGTCTTCTCTAGAACCCCCTTGATGGCTGCGCCACCAAGGTCTTGGGCACTCAACGTGGAAAAAACGCCCGAAAGCTTGCCAATGGCGGTACGACTACCGGCGACGATGACACTGCGCGACATAACGACTCCTCAAGATCGATCCCAACGGGAACCAACTAAAACGATAGACGCTTCGAGGGCGACGATGACCGGAGAGGGCGGGACACGACGCCATGCGTGAAAGGGCGTTGAAAGGCCAACTAGCCTCGCGCAGATGAGTGAGATTCTTGACGCCGTTCTTGACGGAGCCTCGGGCGAGGCGTTGACGTCGATTCCAATGCCCAAGATGACGCGCGCGGTCTTTGTTCGACGCGACGAAGTAGACATGTTTGACGGCCTGGCGAGCAAGGACAAGGATCCTCGTCGGAGTCTTCACGTTGACGAAGTGGCCGTTCCCGAACTCGCGCCCGACGAGGTCTATATCGCGGTTATGGCGTCGTCGATCAACTTCAACACGGTGTGGACGAGCATCTTTGAGCCGATGCCGACGTTCGGTTTTCTCGACCGTTTAGCTAAAGAGTCGATATGGGGACAACGCCACGCGCTCAACTATCACGTGGTGGGTTCTGACGCCGCGGGTGTTGTCTTGCGCACGGGTTCGCTGGTTCGAAACTGGAAAGTGGGCGACGAAGTCACTGTGCACTGCAACCACGTGGACGACCAAGACCCGAGCAGCCATGACGACTCCATGCTCGCGAGCAACCAGCGCATCTGGGGCTTCGAGACGAACTTTGGAGGTCTTGCCGACATTGCGGTCGTGAAGGCCAATCAACTCATGCCCAAGCCCACGCACTTGACATGGGAAGAGGCAGCGGTCAACGCGCTGTGCAACTCAACGGCGTACCGCATGCTGGTTTCGCGCAACGGTGCGCCGGTGACCCAAGGCGACAAAGTACTGGTCTGGGGCGCGTCGGGTGGACTGGGTTCATTCGCCGTTCAGCACGTCTTGAATTCCGGTGGCGTGCCGGTGGGCGTGGTCTCCTCGGACTCTAAAGCGGAGATGCTGCGCGAACTTGGCTGTGAACACGTGATCAACCGTCAAGAGAAGAACTACCGGTTCTGGAAGGACGAGCACACCCAGGATGAGAGCGAGTGGCGCCGATTGGGTAAGGATATTCGTGCACTCGTTGGCGACGATCCCGACATTGTCTTTGAACATCCCGGTCGTTCGACCATGGGGGCCAGTGTGTTCGTCACCAAGCGCGCGGGCACCATCGTGACGTGTGCTGCGACGAGTGGCTACATGGTCGAGTACGACAATCGCCACCTCTGGATGAAACTCAAGACCATCAAGGGCTCGCACTTCTCGAACTACCGCGAATCTTGGGACGCGAATCAGACGATTATTGACGGGAAAGTCGTGCCGCCTCTTTCGGCCGTCTTCACCTTGGAAGAGACCGGTGAAGCGGCGTACGAAGTTCAGCAAAATCGTCACGAGGGGAAAATTGGCGTGCTCTGTGTCGCGCCTCGTGAGGGGCTGGGCATAACGAACCCCGAACTACGCGCTCTCGTAGGAGAAGATCGCCTCAGTATCTTTCGTCGCCACAAGTAGGAGTAACAATGGATTCACTGCTCAGCGAAATTGACCACGTCGCCATCGCGGTACGCGACATTGAATCGGCGATTGCGTGGTACGCGGAGGTATTCGGCGCGACGGTAGAACACCGAGAGATTGTCGAGTCCGATGGCGTTGAAGAGGCGCTCGTGCGTGTTGCCGACTCCTACATTCAGCTGTTGACTCCTACGCGTGACGATTCACCTGTGGCGAAGTTCTTAGAAAAGAAGGGCGAGGGCCTCCATCACGTGGCCTATCGGGTCGTGGACTGCGCGCAGGCACTCGAAGCGGTGAAGTCATCGGGCAATCAGGTCATTGACCAAACGCCGCGTCCGGGTTCTCGCAACACGACCGTCGCGTTCATTCACCCCAAGGCCTCGTTTGGCACGCTCATCGAACTCGTTCAAGAGAATCTCTGAGGCTTCGCGCGCTCCCTAGTTACTCGGGAGTTAGAAAATTTTTACTTGCGAGTAACTCTAAATTCCTACTTCGCGGTAACTCCATCGGGACACTACGTTTCGAAAATTCTTGCGTCCAAGGTGTTTCGTCTTATCGATATTGAGTCGCGTGCTGGCTAGCCTGGCTTGCTATGGAGCATTCGATGGCTGAACGTCTTAAAGAATTAGAAGCTTTCAAAGCCGAAGCTCGCGTCGCGGGTGGCGAAAAAGCGATTGAGCGCCATCACGCCAAGGGTCGCATGACCGCGCGTGAGCGTCTCGAGTATCTGCTCGACGAGGACTCGTTCCAAGAGCTCGACATGTTGAATCGTCACGTCGCGTCGGGCATGGGTCTCGAAGACTCCCGACCCTATTCAGATGGTGTCCTCACGGGATACGGCAAGATCGACGGTCGCAAGGTCTGTGTCTACTCACAAGACTTCACCGTCTTTGGTGGTGCGCTCGGTGAGACGCACGGCGAGAAGATTCAAAAGATTATGGACCTAGCGACCACGATGGGTTTGCCGATTATTGGTCTCAACGACGGTGCGGGCGCGCGAATCCAAGAGGGTGTCGCGGGTCTTAATGCCTACGGCGGCATCTTTCGACGCAACGCGCGCGCGTCGGGTGTCGTGCCCCAGATCTCAGTGATTCTGGGGCCGTGCGCTGGTGGCGCGGTGTACTCGCCAGCACTAACTGACTTCATTTTTATGGTGAAGGACTCGAGTCACATGTTCATTACGGGACCCGACGTCGTGAAGTCGGTCACCGGCGAAGATGTCACGCTCGAGGAGCTCGGTGGTGCCCAGACGCACGCGACGAAGTCGGGCGTGGCGAGTTTTGTTCTTCCCGACGAAAAGAGCGTCCTCGACGAAGTTCGCTATCTCTTGTCGTTCCTGCCATCGAACAACATGGAGGAGCCGCCGCGAATAATGACCGGCGACGACCCGGACCGACTTTGTGAAGACCTGCGTGACCTCCTTCCAGACTCACCGAACCAGCCCTACGACATGAAGAAGGTCATTCAGTCGGTGGTGGACGGGGGCGACTACATGGAGGTTCACGCGACGTACGCCCAACAAGTCACCTGCGGCTTCGCTCGTCTCGACGGTCACACCATTGGCTTGATCTCCAACCAGCCCCAGATTCTTGCGGGCGTGCTCGATATCGAGTCGAGCGAGAAGGCCGCACGATTCGTGCGCACGTGTGACGCCTTCAACGTGCCGATCGTCACCTTCGTCGACGTGCCAGGTTTCATGCCGGGTGTGGCCCAAGAGTACGGCGGCATCATTCGCCACGGCGCCAAACTGCTGTACGCGTTTTGTGAAGCCACGGTCCCGCGCATCTCGGTTATCACCCGCAAGGCATACGGCGGCGCGTACGTCGTGATGAATTCCAAGTCAATCGGTGCGGACCTGGCCTTCGCGTGGCCAACGGCTGAGTTGGCGGTGATGGGCGCCTCGGGTGCAGTGGGCATCGTGTACCGACGTGACCTCGCCGAATCGGACGATCCTGAAGCCCTACGCGCGCAACTGATTGACGACTACGAGGAGCGCTACGCGAATCCCTATATCGCCGCCGAGCGTGGATTCATTGATGACGTCATCGATCCAGCGGAAACGCGTCGAATACTCGCTCGTTCGCTCGATCTGTTGCGAGGAAAACGCGAAGAGCTACCCAAGCGCAAACACGGGAACGTGCCACTTTGAACTACGGACTCGCTCCTCGGCCTTCACTACCGCCCGAAGAGATGGCCGTGCTCATCGCCGTCGCGGAAGAGTTGCTCAAAGACGAGCGTCGTCGCGTGAAGGATAAGCCTCCAGCGTGGCGTTTCTCGGGTCGTTGGTTTAACTCCGGGCCCTACGCACTACGTCGCCCGCATCACCTCAACTAGTTGATTCGATCAAACTTAAGAGATCGTCCATAATCGCGGACAGCGAGTAGTCCTTCGGCGTGTAGACGGCCACCACACCAAGATCACGAAGCGCGCGCGCGTCGTCGTCGGGCACGATCCCTCCGACAATGACTTTGGCGTCAACACCGGCCTCGCGAAGTCCTTCAATGACACGAGGCACCAGCGCGAGGTGCGAGCCAGAAAGTATTGAGAGACCAACGACGTCCACGTCTTCGTCGCGCGCCGCGGCGACTATTTCTTCGGGAGAGAGTCGAATTCCCTGATAGATGACTTCAAAACCGGCGTCGCGGGCCGCGACCGCGATTTGCTCAGCGCCGTTGGAGTGGCCATCGAGCCCAGGTTTCGCGACGAGCAACTTAGGTGGCGTGCCGCGTTTATCCGTTAAGGCTTTGGACCTCGCGACGAGTTCACCAAAGTGTTCACCGCGAGCGTTGATGCCACCACGTACGCCCGTTGGCGCTCGGTACTCACCAAAGACGTCGCGCAGCGCTCCAGCCCATTCGCCCGTCGTGCCGCCGGCTTTTGCGAGCGCGATGGTTGGCACCATGACGTTGTCACTGACGTCGTTACTCGCGACCACTCGTCGTAGTTCCACCAGTGCCGCTTGGACGGCGCTTTCGTCTCGCTGGGCGCGCCACGCCACGACGTCGTCAATAAGTTCTTTCTCCACTGCAGGGTCAACCGTCATGATTGCGTCAAGGGAGTCGTTATTCGTAAGTGGCGATTCGGCCGTTTCTTGGAAACGGTTCACGCCCACCACGATCTGTTCACCGGATTCAATACGTTCAACGCGAGCGGACTGACTCGCCACGAGACGACTCTTCAGTTCGTCGATGGCGTTGAACGCTCCTCCTAGGGCGAGAACCTCGTCGAGTTCACTTTGAGCCGCGACGGTGAGCTCGTGCACTTTGGCTTCCATGACTTGTGAGCCCGCGAAGATGTCGGGATACTCGAGCAAATCGCTCTCGTAGGCGAGGACTTGTTGGACGCGAAGACTCCACTGTTGATCCCAAGGACGCGGGAGTCCGAGCGCTTCGTTCCACGTTGGAAGCTGTATGGCGCGAGCTCTCGCGTCAGCCGACAGCGTCACGCCAAGCATCTCGAGAACGATTCGCTGCACGTTGTTCTCGGGCTGCTGCTCGGTGAGGCCGAGTGAGTTCACTTGGACGCCGTAGCGAAAGCGTCGAAGTGAGGGATCGTCCACGCCGTAACGGGTGCGACAGATCTCGTCCCACATTGCGGTAAAGGTCCGCATTTTGGCGACCTCTTCGATGAAGCGGACACCCGCGTTCACAAAGAAGGAGATTCGTCCGACGACCTCGGGCATGAGTGTGGCTTCGACCTTGCCCGAGTCGCGCACGGCGTCGAGGACGTCGACGGCCGTCGCGAGCGCGTAGGCAATCTCTTGGGCGGGCGTGGCGCCAGCCTCTTGAAGGTGGTAGCTGCACACGTTGATGGGGTTCCACTTTTGGACGTGGTGAATGCCGTAGGCAATCATGTCCGAGATGAGCCGCTTTGAAGGCTCTGGCGCGAAGATGTACGTGCCGCGACTCAAGTACTCCTTGACGATGTCGTTTTGGGTTGTGCCTTGAAGGGATGAGAAGTCGACGCCCTCTTCTTCAGCTAACGCGAGGTAGAGGCCCCAAAGCCAAGCGGCCGTCGCGTTAATGGTCATCGACGTGTTCATTTCGTCTAAGGGAATGCCCGCAAAGAGTTGGCGCATGTGGCCGAGATGAGATACCGGGACGCCTACTTTGCCAACTTCACCAGCAGCCGAGGGGTCATCGGGGTCGTAACCGGTCTGGGTGGGCAGGTCGAAGGCGATGGAGAGGCCGGTCTGGCCTTTGGCGAGGTTGTTGCGGTAGAGCTCGTTGGACTTAACGGCGCTCGAGTGCCCCGAGTATGTGCGCATCACCCATGCTTTGGAACGTTCGATCATGTTCCCTCCCGCCAAAGGTTACTGGCGGTAATCGTAGAAGCCAGAGCCGGATTTGCGACCAAGCAGACCGGCGCTCACCATTCGCCGTAGCAAAGGCACCGGAGCGAAGTTGGGGTCGGCGTACTCGGCGTAGAGGGCCTCGAGGATTGCGAGCGACGTGTCGAGACCGACGAGATCGAGGAGCGCGAATGGCCCCATAGGAAAGCCACAGCCCCCCTTCATCGCGGCATCGATTCCTTCTTTAGTCGCGACGCCCTGCTCAAGGAGTCGAATGGCGTTGTTGAGGTATGGAAAGAGCAGGGCATTGACGATGAAGCCGGCTTGATCCTTCACTTCAATGGGTTCCTTGTTACAGGCGAGCACGAACTCGGTAACAGCCGCGATCGTTTCGTCGCTAGCGCCGAGCGGTCGAATGACTTCGACGAGCGACATGGCGTGCACGGGATTGAAGAAGTGCACACCACAAAAACGCTCCGGGTGCGACATCTGCATTCCGAGATCGATAACTGGCAGCGTTGACGTGCAGGTGGCGACGATGGTCTGCGGCCCAACCACGTCGTCGAGTGCTCGAAAGAGCTCCTTCTTCACTTCGATGTCCTCAACGACCGTCTCGATGACGAAGTTACAGTCGGCGAGGTCCTTGAGATCGGTAGTGACGCCAACGCGCTGGCGAAGCTTGGTCGCCTCTTCGAGCGTGCGCTTACCCTTCTCAACTTGTTTGGCGAGCGAGACGTCGAGTGACCGCAAAAGTTCATCACCGCTCGAGGTAGAACGGGTGCGAACAATGACCTCAGCGCCAGTGGAGGCCGCTACTTCCGCGACACCGCCGCCCATGATGCCCGATCCGACAACGCCAATTTTTTGAAAGCTCATGTGGGAACACTACCGTTACTGATCGGTAGTACTGAGTGAGATACTGATGCAGTGCAGACGACGACAATCGTGGTGGGTTCACTCGAGGCTCTTCGAGACGTCATGACGTCAGGCGAATTGGTAACGCTGACAAGTGGCGCGGACGTCGTCGTCGTGCCAACGGCTGCCGCCTTTACGGGGATTACCGAGGCCGCGATTGAACTCTCTTCGGTCTTCGATGACGCTGAGGTAAAAGTGGAGGCTCTGATGATCGCCGAGCGCGCGTCGTGCGCTGAGCCGTACTTCGTCCAGCGAATAAGCCAAGCGGACCTGGTTGTCTTATGTGACGGTTCGGCTCTTCACGCAATGAGCGTGTGGCGAGGAACTCCCGTCGGCGAGGCGATTCGCGACGCGCAACGTCTCGTTGCGGTTGGTTCGTGCGCTTCAGTGCTTGGTGACGTGATGATCGACCCGCGAGGCGGCGCGCCCACGACGGGTCTTGGCTACCGCGAAGGTCTCGCGATCGGTGTTGAGGCGAGTGACGATCAACTGGCGCGAACACGTGCCCTGTTGGGCGATGATGTCACGCTGGCCGTGCTTGGTGCGCGCGGCGTCGTGCACTTTGATGGGACCAAATGGATGACAGCTAGTGACGACGTGGTCGTGACCCGTGGAGAAACGGTTGTTGCGCTTTAACTCTCGGTGATCGTGACCGATTCGATGGTGATGGTCTCTTTGGGCTTGCCCGATGAGGAACCTAGGTCGTTAATCGTTGACACGACGTCGAGGCCCTTGATGACTTTGCCAAAGTGAGCGTAAAGAGGTGGCAGGCGCACACCGTCGGCTCCCGAGATGACGAAAAACTGTGAGCCGTTCGTGTTGGGACCAGCGTTGGCCATGGCGAGCGAACCGAGTTCGTAGCGACCGGGCTTGGGCAGTTCGTCGTTGAACTTGTATCCCGGGCCACCGGTGCCCGTACCGGTGGGGTCGCCACCTTGGAGCACGAAGCCGGGAATGACTCGGTGAAAGATGACGCCGTCGTAGTAGTGCCAGCGCGCGAGGTGGACGAAGTTGTTCACCGTTATCGGTGCGCCGTGGTGGTCGAGAAGAATTTCGAGTGTGCCCTTCGAGGTGACCATCGTTGCGCTGTAGGTCTTTTCGGGGTCGAGCAGCATCTCGGGTGCGGCGTCAAACTTCTGACGCTTTGGACTCGAACCGTCGGGGTTAGGGATGTCGTTGCTCATGATCTATTGCACCTTTATCGTGACGTTTAAAATGCGGTGAGTGACGAGAGGCGGTACGCCGCTCGCGTTCTGGCTGGGATTACCGGCGTTTTGGATCATCTTGACGGCGTTGATTCCGCTCACGACTTGTCCAAAGAGCGAGTAGGTGTTCGGGAGTGTCTCGCCCGATGCACCCGTCACGATGAAGAACTGACTTCCGCCAGTGTGCGCGGCGCCAGTGTTGGCCATAGCGATTGAGTAAAGCGGGTAGGTCGGACTACCGGCCTTGGGGTACTCATCAGCGATCGTGTAGCCCGGGCCGCCACTTCCCGTGCCGGTGGGGTCGCCCCCTTGAATCATGAATCCGGGAATGGTCCGGTGGAAGATGACGCACTTGTAGTAGTTGTGCTGAGCCAAAAAGACGAAGTTGTTCGTCGTGATCGGCGCGGTCGCCGCGTCAAGCTTTACGACGAAGTTGCCGGCCGTTGTGGAGAAGTCGGCGTAGTAGGTCTTTGACGTGTTGATGGTCATCGCGGGCGCCTTGGTCCACGTCAGGGTGTTTACGCGCGTGCTCGTTGAGGTCGGACAGCCCGCGGCGACGGCCTTCGCGTTGGCCTGAGCCTGCGTGAGTGCGGCCGCGTTGGCGGTCGTGGTGGACGTAGAACCCGATGTCGTTGTCGTCGTCGCGGTCGCGCTTGTCGTGGTGGTGGTGGTTGTGGTTGCAGCCTTTCCACCAGAGAAGAGAAGTGCACCGGAGCCGAAGACAACGACGGCAATGACCGCGACGATGACGCCACGGCGGATGTTCTTGCGACGCTTGTCGTAGCGCTGCATTCGTTCTAGTTTTTCGCGACGAGCCGCTTTTTGTCGTTCACGTTTGGAAGTAGCCATAGAGCGACTTTAGTAGGCCACTCAAAGTGCTCTGATTCGCTCAACTATCCTTAGTGCGCATGGCGCTCATCGTGCAGAAATTTGGTGGTACGTCGGTGGGCGACGCCGAACGTATACGGGCGGTTGCTGACCACGTTGCGCGCACCCGCGCAGAGGGAAATGAAGTCGTTGTCGTGGTCTCGGCCATGGGAAAATTTACTGATGAACTCGTGGTTTTGGCTGACGGCGTCTCGCCGAATCGCCCGGCGCGCGAGATGGACATGCTGCTGACGGCCGGTGAGCGAATCTCAATGGCGCTCGTGAGTATGGCGCTCGGGGCGGTGGGTGTTGAGGCGGCGTCGTTCACTGGAAGCCAGGCGGGCATTATCACTGATACAAGTCACACACGCGCCAAGATTCTGGAAATGCGTCCTGATCGAATTCGTGAAGCGTTGGATGATGGCCTGGTGCCAGTAGTTGCGGGTTTTCAAGGCGTGTCAACCGAGCGCGACATCACAACGCTCGGTCGTGGCGGCTCCGACGTGACAGCCGTCGCTCTCGCCGCTGCGCTGAAGGCCGACGTCTGTGAGATCTACACCGACGTCGCGGGCGTCTTTAGTGCTGACCCTCGCGTTGTTCCCCAAGCCCGTCGCTTGGACAAAGTCTCTTTCGACGAAATGATGGAAATCGCCGCGACGGGTGGGCGAGTGTTGATGCTGCGATCCGTTGAGTTCGCGCGGCGTCATCACGTGCCCATGCACGTTCGTTCGAGTTTTACCTGGGAGCCAGGCACCTGGATCGTGGAGGAGGACCCCACAATGGAAGAAGCCATAGTTTCGGCAATTACTGATGACACGTCGGAGGCGAAGATCACCGTTGCCGGTGTGCCTGACCGACCCGGCATCGCGGCAAAACTATTTCGTGAACTCGCCGACAGCGGGATCAACGTCGACATGATCGTGCAGAACACCAGTGCGCACGCCGTCACCGACATCTCATTCACCGTCGCCAAGACTGATCTTGACGCAGCGATGTCGGCTTGTAGAAAAGTTCAAAAGGAGATTGACGCCGCGACGGTCACGAGCGACGACAATATCGGACGCGTCACGATTGTTGGTGCTGGAATGAAGTCGAGTCCTGGCGTGACTGCCCTGATGTTCGAGACGCTCTTTTTGAACGGCATCAACATTGAGATGATTTCCACGAGTTCGATTCGGATCTCGTGTGTTTTGCGCGCCGACAAGGTGAACGACGCCGTACGTCACTTGCACACCGCGTTCGGCCTTGACGCCGACTGACCTAAACTTTCTCTATGCGTGTCGCCATCGTTGGAGCAACTGGACAGGTCGGCACGGTTATGCGCGCCATATTGTTGGAGCGCAACTTCCCGGTTGAGGAGATGCGCTTCTTCGCCTCCGCGCGTTCGGCTGGTTCGACCATCGAGTGGAACGGTCGAGCCATCGTCGTCGAAGACGCCGCTACGGCGGACTTTTCGGGCATCGACATCGCTCTCGCCTCTTCTGGAGCGTCGTCGTCCAAGATTCTTTCTCCCCAGCTGGCCGCGGCGGGCGCGATCGTGATTGACAACTCCTCGGCCTGGCGGATGGACCCCGATGTTCCCTTGGTGGTACCCGAGGTGAACGCCCACGCGCTCCGGGTGATTCCAAAAGGCATCGTCGCCAATCCCAACTGCACGACCATGGCAGCGATGCCCGTCCTAAAACCTTTGCACGTCGCGGCCGGGCTGACTTCAATGGTCGTCTCGACCTACCAGGCCGTGAGCGGTGCCGGACGTGAAGGTGTCGATGAACTCGCCACCGAGCTCGAAAAGACGGGCAACGATGACGTGCGCGCGCTGGCCTTTGACGGCGCGGCCTTTCCTCTTGACGAAGGGGTGAAGTTTCCTGGCACCATTGCGCACAACGTCATTCCTCTCGCGGGTTCAATCGTTGATGATGGATCCTTAGAGACGGGCGAGGAGCAGAAATTGCGCGATGAGAGTCGCAAGATTCTCGAGATCGCGGATCTCCTCGTCGACGCCACGTGCGTTCGCGTGCCGGTCTTCACCGGTCACTCGCTTTCGATGACGCTGAGTTTCGATCGTCCGCTTTCACCCGAAGAGGCCACGACGATTCTCTCGAACGCGCCCGGCGTTGTGTTGCACGACTTGCCTACGCCGCGACTCGTCACCGGCACCGACGTGAGTTACGTTGGACGAATTCGCCGCGCGGAAACCCTCACCAATGGCCTGTCACTCTTCTTGAGTGGTGACAACCTGCGAAAAGGTGCGGCGCTCAACGCCGTACAGATTGCTGAAGCGATTCTCGCGTTGCGCTAGTCGGCGCCGTCTCGTCCAACTTGGCGTCGGGCCAAGTTGACGCAGTGATCACCAAATCGTTCGTAGAAGCGCGCCATTAACGCGACCTCAACGGCGACCGGAACGCTCATCGAGCCTGACGTCAACTCAGCGGTCAGTGATACATGAAGATCGTCCAGTTCGTCGTCAATGTCTTCGATGGCACCCACCGCTTCGTTCTTTCCGTCCATGATGACGTCAGTCGCTTCGCGCCATATCATCGAAGCCACTTCGCCCATGCGCTCGACTAATCCTCGGGCCCTTGGTGACATTTCGTTACCGAGTCCTCGCGCTGCTCGTCGCGCAATGTGTTCGGCCAAATCGCCGTTTCGCTCTACTTCGGGCAGGATCCGAAGCAAGATAAGTAGTTCTCGACGGCCGTCGAGATCGAGGTTGACGTTAGCGAGGAGGCGAGCCTCGGCGACGGAGACCAGTTCATTGACGAGATCGTCGATCACGACGTCCTTGTCGACCACCTGCTTGGCCAGTTCACGGTCGCTCGAGAGCAGCGCGTGGGTCGCGGTCGCTATCGCCTCTCCGACCAGCGCAAAGACGCGCACCGTCTGAGGTCGCAGATCCTCTGTTCCGTACGCGGCGGCCTCACTGCTCTCGGGAAGAGCGCTCGATGAGCGAAAGAGGCGGTACACATCGCAAAGTTTAGTGGCGGGTCACAGCCTTTCTCTAGGGTGGGAATAGTCGATCGAAGGGGATCAGATGGTCGCGGTTCTTTGTGCTGTCGTCGGACTCGTAGTTGGTGGCGTGGTGGCGTGGTCGCTCGCGAATCGTCGCGCGCAGTCCCAACGCGACGCGCTCGCACAAGCCAAGTCCGATCTCGCGGTGAGTGCGGCGGAACTCGCGGCCGCTCGGTCAAATCTTGAGCGGACACGCGAAGAGCACGAAAGCGCGCTCGAGAATATGGAAGGCGTGTTCGAGAACCTCTCCAACCGGGTACTCCAGCAGACGGTTCATCAGTTCAACGCCTCACAAGAGCAAGTAATGAAAGAGCGTGAGACCACTCTCGATCGAACACTGAAGCCACTCGCTGATTTGCTCGATGAGTACAAGCGCAACTTGGTGGACTTCGATAAGCAGCACGTTGGCGTGTTGGGCGAAGTGAAGAGTCGAGCGGATGAACTACTGAATGAACAGCGCCGAAGCCAAGTAGAGACGCGACGACTCAATCAGTTGCTTGGTCGAAGCGACCGTCGCGGACGCTGGGGTGAGATCCAACTCGCGAACGTGCTCGAAGCATCGGGGCTTCATGAAAACATCGACTACGACTTACAGGTTTCGTCCACGACTGAGTCGGGTAAGTCGCAACGTCCCGACTGCGTCGTGAACATGCCCAATGGTTCTCGTGTCGCCATTGACGCCAAGTTCCCTTTCGACGCGTTCGAACGGGCGCTCGACGCCGAAGACGCCGAGGAACGTAAAGCGTTCGAGGCGAAGCATGCAAAGGACTTGCGCGCGCACGTCAAGACGCTGAGAGAAAAGGCCTATTGGGAATCGATCTCGCCCGCGCCGGAGTTCGTGGCGTGTTTCGTGCCGAGTGACGTCGCTGTCAGTGTGGCCTTTGACGCCGATCCCGATCTGTTGACCTACGCCGCGAAAGAGCGCGTCCTCATCGTTGGCCCAACAAATCTGCTCTCCCTGTTGTGGTCGGTGGTGATGGTGGTTCGTCAACAGAAGTTGGCGATGAACGCAGAAGAGATCTACAAAGTGGCCGAGACAATCTTTGACCGCATTCGCTTAGTTGCCGAGCCAGTCGCTCGCATGGGTAGGGCGCTCGATACGCAGGTGAAGGAGTACAACAGCATGATCACCTCCTTCGAGACTCGCCTCATAGTCAGCGCGAAGAGTCTTCAGAACTTGGGTGGTGCCGCACGAGCCAAAGAGTTGCCCGAATTGGGACAAGTGGAGAGGCTCTCCGCGCGCCTCGATGAGATGAAGTGGGGTGTTGACGGTTCACTTCCCCTGACCGATGGTTCCACTGAGATTCTTGACCTTGAGGAGTTCGAAGAGGAACACTAAAAACGAGGACGAGTAAGTTCTTGCAGCGTGGCCCGCACTCGCGCGCAACGTCGTCGACACACGTTGCTCATCACGCTCGCTCTTGTCGTGACGTTTGGATTCCTGGTCTTTGGCCGCGACGTCTCGCGCTCGGCCCATAACGCCTCGGCGCCACGGCGTAGTGAAGACAGAAGTTTCGCAGCTTTGGCCAACACGCTTATAACGAGTGAGAACAGTTTCGACGGCCGACTTCATCGACTGCTCGCTCAAGGAGGGGCCCTTCGCCGCTCCGTCTTTGACGCCCGCCTCAACCAGCTCGCCCAACAGCTCTCGGGCTGGCAAATCTCGGCCGATCAACTCGCTCGCCCCAAACTCGTGCACCATATCAACGACACCCTTAATGACCTCACCCAACAGCGCGTCGATGACTACGAGACGCTGCTTGGCAACATCGCCAGCGCGTTGAAACTGCCCTGGAGTCAAAGTGCGGGGGTCGCGGTAGTGAATCCGGCAGCGTCACTGGTCGCCACAAGCAAGCAATGGAACGTTGATCGATTCGCGTTGGTGAGAGAACCTGGTCGGGTTCATTTGCACAAAACAAGTTCCCTCGCCGCCGCCTACTTCGTCACGAACGGCACGAGCGCGTTGGCGCAAGCGCCGTCATTGGTGTTGGTTCGTGCAATCGGAATCGGCGCGCTGCGCGTGACACCCGCGCCGCTCCCCGCCGTCACCGGAGTTCTCCTGTTGCCGCCCGTGACCTCGGTGAAGCTCGGGGTATCGGTCGTCAACATGGGATACGACTATCAACCGGTCAAAATTACCGTTCGAGTGACGCCGCTCAACGCGAGAGGCGCAGCCTTCGTCCAATCAATGACGACGGTGCTCGGTCCCTTGCAGGCTTACGCGTTCGTTCCAAAATCCTTTAGGACCACGGCCAGTGAGCAGGCCCGCGTGCAGTTGATACTCACTGGCGCGCCAGGTGCGGCGGGCATGGTGACCCAAGAGACCTATCGCTTAGAGATGTCACCCTCGTGAAACACCTGACCTGACTGAGTTACTGGTCAGTTAGCCTAGATTAGACAAGGCCCTAAATTTGAATCGAGGAACAGTGACGCAGTCCATTACCGTCACCGATAACCGCACCGGTGAGACGCGAGAGATTCCCATCGAAAATGGCGGCGTTGCCGCTAGCGAGTTTTCGAAACTCTTGCCCGGGATCTGGTTCTACGACCCAGGCTTTATGACAACAGCTATGGCGGAGTCGGCGATTACCTACATCGACGGCGACGCCGGCATACTGCGTTATCGCGGCTATCCCATCGAGCAACTCGCGGAAAAATCGACCTACGTCGAAGTCGCGTACTTGTTGTTGCACGGCGAACTGCCCAACGTCCAACAGGCCGCTGACTGGGAAAAAGAGATTACGTACCACACGTACATCCACGAAAACGTCCGCAAGCGTTTCTTGGAAGGTTTTAACTACGACGCTCACCCGATGGGCATGTTGGTCTCGGCCATCGCAGCCCTTTCGACGTATTACAAGGACGCGAAAGACCTCGACGACAAAGAGATCTTGCACAAGCAGATTGTGCGACTCATCGCGAAGATGCCCACGCTGGCCGCCGCCGCGCACCGCTTCTCGGTGGGCATGCCCTTTGTCTACCCCGACAACACCATGAGTTACGCGCAGAACTTCTTGTCGATGATGTGGAAGGTTGCTGAGCCTCGTTACGAACCCGATCCGGTCTTGGCCCACGCGCTCGACGTGCTCTTTATCTTGCACGCCGACCACGAACAGAACTGTGGCACGACGGCAATGCGCGTCGTTGGCTCATCACACGCTGATCCGTACTCTGCGACTGCTGCCGCCACGGCCGCGCTCTATGGTCCGCGTCACGGCGGTGCCAACGAGGCCGTGGTCAAGATGCTCAACAGGATTGGCAGCTTGGACAACGTCCCGGCCTTCGTCGAGACCGTTAAGGCGGGCAAGACGATGCTCGAAGGATTCGGTCACCGCGTCTACAAGAACTTCGACCCTCGAGCCACGATCGTCAAGAAGATCGCGTACGACGTCTTTGAGGTCACGGGAAAGAACCCACTCCTGGACATTGCATTGAAACTCGAGGAGGTCGCGCTCGCCGACGACTACTTCATCTCGCGTCGGCTCTATCCCAACGTGGACTTCTACTCAGGTCTCATCTACCAAGCCATGGGCTTTCCGATGGAGATGTTCACCGTGCTCTTTGCCATTCCCCGCACCTCGGGTTGGTTGGCGCACTACCAAGAACTGCTTACTCAAGACACCAAGATCGCTCGTCCCCGACAGCTCTACGTTGGGTCCGAAGTGCGCGACTTCGTGCCGATGAAGCAACGTGGCTAGGACTGCTTTCCCGCACTGAGCGATTTGACGATTCTCGTGAGTCCTTCTTGGACCATCGAGACCTTCAGCTGGCCATCTTGTGAAAACAAGAAACCTCGAGCTAATCCGCGACCTCCAAAGGCGATGGGCGATTCGGTGTCGTAGAGCAGCCACTCGTCGGCGCGAAGTTCGTGGTGGAACCACATGCAGTGATCGAGACTCGCGCCCATGAAGGTTCCGTCGTCCCACTTGATGCGATGCGGCTTCAAGATTGCGTCAAAGAGGCTCATGTCGCTGGCGTAGGTGGCCACACAAGCGTGCAAGAGCGGATCGTCGGGCAACGTGCCGTCGGCGCGAATCCAAATCTTCTGCTCGGGATCCTTGGAGCGGTTCGGGCTCCACGGCAGTTCACCAATGAATCGCTGATCGATGGGGTGTTGGCGCGTGAACCAGTCATCGACGGTACCGAACTCGTCTTGAACGCGCTCGAAGATCGGCCTGATCGTGTCGGGTCCCGGTACGTCGGGCATTGCTACCTGATGTTCGATGCTGACTTCGTCAGAGTGAAAACTGGCCTGCATGTTGTAGATCGCGCGCCCGTGTTGGACCGCGACGACGCGGCGCGTTGCGAAACTCTTGCCGTCGCGAATGCGGTCGACTTCGTAAAGGATGGGCGTCGTGGGATCGCCGGGGCGAAGAAAGTATGAGTGCAGCGAGTGCACGCGACCCACGTCGACGGTCCGACCGGCGGCCATCAGTGCTTGCGCGGCAACTTGACCACCGAAGGTGCGCTGGCGCTCTTCTTTTGGATTGATCCCGCGATAGACGTTGACCTCAATGGTTTCGAGATCGAGAAGGTGAACGAGAAAGTCGAGGGCTTCGGACATGGAACCATTGTTGCACCTGATCCAGGGGGCC